>JBEAYY010000097.1:0-17550 GCA_041170365.1 Actinomycetota bacterium | reverse complement strand
TTCATGAAGTTGAAGAATATGTTGCAGCTGTTTTGATATTTAAAGGTATTACTTCAAAACAGAAGATAAGAGAAAAAGAGAGTGAATTAAAAGAATTAGTTAATAAATATAAATTAAATTCGTATGGAGAAATCTTGGTGGCAAGATTTGATCCCCCTTGGAAGCCAGGTTTTTTAAGACACAACGAAGTCATAATTCATTTACATAATTTTTAGATGTAAATAACTATAAATCTATTGTGAACTAGCCTTTTTAAGCCGATCTCGTAATGCAACAGCTAGGCCTGAACCTTCAGGTTGAATTACTACTACTCGTTTTAATTTCAACTCATCGGCTTTTCTTAAATCGGCATAAATATATTTAGCAAATTCTTCAACGTTTGAGGGAGAATTTAAACGTATTGCCCCCGCCGGTGTTGGAACATAACTTAGGGCAATAAAGCCATCGCCAGCTTCAGCTGTTTGATCAAGTACAACTTTTGCATTTGGTGCGTAATGGGATTTAAAAGAACCACTAACTCTAATTTGGTTTGGTGATGCACTTAAATCTAATTCGATAACTTCATTAATCAATTCAGTTGAGATTGCTCCAGGTCTTAAAACACTTGGTAAATCTTTTGTGCAATCAATAATTGTTGACTCAAGACCAATTTGAGATTGACCTCCGTTAAGAATTAGATCATCGTTACTTAAATCTTTTGACAATTCTTCGTGAACATGCTCAAAGGTTGTTGGTGAAACTTTGCCAAATTTATTTGCGCTTGGCGCAACTATTGCACCACTTCCAATTATTTTAAACTCGTTTAATAAAGATAAAGCTATTTCATGATTAGGAATTCTAATTCCCACAGTGTCTTGACTTCCTGTAACAAAATCTTTAACTTTGTTACTTCTTTTTAAAATTAAAGTCATAGGTCCTGGCCAATATTTTTTAGCTAAAGAAAAAGCGTAATCTGGAATTTCTATTGCCCATTGCAGTAAATCTTCAATTTCACCAATGTGAAGAATTAAAGGATGATTTGTTGGTCTATTTTTTATTGAAAAGATTCTTGAAACCGCATAAGAATTTGTTGCATCTGCACCAAGTCCATAAACAGTTTCAGTTGGGAAAGCTACTAAAAAACCATTTTTAAGGGCAATTGCAGCATCTTTGATTTCTCGCATATTTAATAATGTTAGATGAACGTGAAGTATGCTTAGAAGATGCTTGAATTTGCTGTAAATTTAATCGATCAAATTGGACTATTTGGGGCAGCACTTTTAATTGGCATAGAAGTAGTTATTCTTCCAATTCCATCGGAACTCATTCTTCTTTTAACTGGATTTAACGTTTCAATTGGAAATTTTGGATTTATTGCTGCATTAATTGCCACAACAATTGGTTCTTTGGCGGGTGCTTTATTTTTATATTTTATGGGATATGCATTTTCAGAAGAAAGATTAGAAAATTTAGTTAGTAAATATGGTAAGTATGTTGGTCTTTATGTAAAAGATCTACAAAAAACTGCGTCCTGGTTTGAAAGACATGGCGCCCAACTTGTATTTTTTGGTCGTTTAATTCCACTAATCAGAAGTTTGGTTAGCATTCCTGCAGGTTTAACCAAAATGAAAATGTCTACGTTCATTATTTTTACAATTTTAGGAAGTGGAATCTGGAATTCTATTTGGTTAACTTTAGGTTTTTATCTAGGCGATAAGTGGTCAAGTGCAGAAAAATATGCAAAATATTTAGATTATTTAGTTTATGCTGGGGTAGCACTAGCAATAATATATTTTGGTAGAAAAATTATCATTGGAATTAACAATTACCGAAAAAACAAATTAACAAATTAGTTTTAAAAGGTAAATTTTGAAAATATATTTAGTCACCACTGGTAGCAGAGGTGACTTTGAGCCTTTTTACGCTTTTGCTAAACAGGCTTCTAATTTAGGTCACGAAGTTTATCTTGCTGTAACAGAAGAATTTATCAATGAAATAAAAGATACTAATATTAAAGTCTTAAAACTTCCAGGCACTATAAAACAGTTTGTTGATTCAAATGGGGTTTCCTATATAAAAAATGCAATAGATTTCTTGCCAAATGTAAGACCCATGCTTGTAAAAATATTAGATGTCATTTCAAATCAGATAATTGAAATTGAACCAGATGTAGTTTTATATCATCCAACAGCACTTACCGCACCAATTGCTGCGAAATATGTTAATGCTTTAAGTATTTTGGTAGAAATAATTCCAGTTTTATCGCCAACTAAGGAATTTGCTTCTGCTGGACTTTGGACTTCTGATCTTAAATTTTTAAATAAATTAACCTACAAGGGAATCGAACTTGCCGAAAAACTATTTTTTCTCGAAACCAATAAATTAGCAAAAAAATTGAATGTAAAAAATCGTGAACATGATTTAGCTATTTCTTTAGTGAGTCCTGCTTTATTGAATAGACCTCATGATTGGCCCAGCAATTCATACGTTGTTGGACCTTGGTATCAAGAAAAAAAAGAAGAATTAAGTCCTGAAATAACTGAATTTGTAGAAAGAAAAGACACAGTATATGCAGGATTTGGATCCATGAAAAAGAAAAATCCTCTAAAACTAGCTGAAACTATCATCGAAGCATGTAAAGAATTGAATTTACAATTAATAATTAATCGAGGTTGGGGAGGGCTTGAATTACCCAACCAATATAAAAATGATGATTCTATCCGATTTGTAGATGGAATTTCACACTCAAAAATCTTTCCTAAAGTAAGAGCAATCATGCATCATGGTGGCGTTGGCACTGTTCATGCAGCTTTAAGAGCCGGAACAGTTTCCATCATTGTTCCCTTTATTGTTGATCAGCCTTGGTGGGCAGATAGGTTACATAAATTAAATCTTGGTCCTAAATCTTTACCATTAAGAAAATTTACCAAAAAAAATGTAATAAAAAGAATAATTGAAACTTCAACATATCAAGGTAGAGTAAAAGAAATCGCTAAACTAATGCAGCAGGATAATGGAGTAAACATGACTTTAGATTTAATTACTAAAAATTTAAAAAAATGAAATTAAAAAAGACAGTAATAATAGTAGCAATACTTAATTTAAGTTATTTCTTTGTTGAATTTTCTGTTGCAAATAGAATTCTTTCTGTTTCACTTTTTGCAGATTCTATTGACTTTTTAGAAGATGCAGCTGTAAATATATTAATTTTCTTAGCATTTGGTTGGAGTCTTAAAGCAAGAGCTAATTTAGGTTATTTGTTTTCAACCTTACTTTTAATTCCTGGTATTGCTGTGTTATGGAGCGCTTTTCAAAAGTTTCAAAATCCTGTAACACCTGAAAGTTTTACTTTAGGCATAACCGGTTTAGGAGCATTAGTTATTAATCTTTCATGCGCTTTGCTTTTAGCTAAATTTCGAAAGGAAACTGAAAGCTTAGTAAAAGCGGCCTATTTTTCGGCTAGAAACGATGCTTTAGCAAACGTTGCAATTATTGGGGCTAGTATTATTTCACTTTTTTGGGTTTCGGCTTGGCCGGACTTAATTGTGGGATTAGGTATTTTGCTTTTAAATCTTGATTCTGCAAAAGAAGTTTTACAGGCAGCAAGAAAAGAAAAGTCGCTTTCATAAAAGCCTTCTTATTGGTAGGTTTTTCATATGAGTAAAAAATGGACCAACTGGGTTGGTAATCAGTCGTTTAAATACTCAAGTTATGCCGCTCCAAAAAATGAAAAAGAAGTAGTAAAAGCAGTTAAAAAAGCATTAAGTAAAAGACAAAAAATAAGAGTTATGGCAACTGGCCACTCATTTACACCAATTGTCGAAACAGAGGGACTGTTATTAGATTTAAAAAATATTAGTGGCATAAAAGCAGTCGATCCCTATAAACAAAGAGCATTTGTTGGATCTGGTACCCCAATTAGTGCTTTAGGAGAACCTTTGTGGGAAAGAGGATTAGCTTTAAAAAATCAAGGCGATATTGATGCTCAAAGAATTGCAGGAGCAATTTCAACTGGAACACATGGTTCTGGAACTTCATTTGGAAGTTTTTCATCAACTCTAAAATCTTGTCGCATAGTTACAGGAACTGGAGATGTTGTAGAAATTACGGAAAAAAATTCAGATCTTTTACACGCTGCCCAAGTTTCTGTTGGGATGCTTGGTGTAATGGTTGGGATGGAATTGCAAGTTACTAAAAAATATAGATTAAAAGAACACATAGATCACGAACCTTTTTCAGATGTGATTAGAAATTTTCACGAAAGAGTTAATAAAAATAGAAACTTTTCTTTCTTTTGGTTTCCAAGTGAAGAATCAGCAGCCCTTTATAACATTGAATTACCCCCTGGAGAAAGAGCAACTGATACATGTCACGTAAAAGTTTTTAATGAAGCAAGAGAATCAGAACAAGATTCAGATATCCCAAAAAGAAGAATAGATCGTTCTTATCGAATTTATCCGATGGTTTATTCACCGAATTTTCATGAACTTGAATACTTTATTCCACTTGAAAGAGCAGTTGATTGCATCAATGAAATGCGTGAATATATGTTGAGAAGCTTGCCTTTAAGTATTTTCCCTTTAGAAATAAGAACTTGTGGTTCAGAAGATGGATTTTTATCTTCTAATTATAAGCGAGACACTTTAGTAGTTTCAGTTTCTGGAATGCCAGGAGTTGATTATTGGAGTTACTTAAAAGAAGTGGATCAAATATTAGGAAGATATGATGCAAGAGTTCATTGGGGTAAATTACATTTCTTAACCAAAGAACAATTATTTGAAAGATATCCAAAAGCTAAAAAATTTATTGATATTAGAAGAAAACTTGACCCTAAAGGTGTTTTCTTAAATAAACATCTAAAACCTTTATTTGCTTAAATCTTAAAACTGATTTGTTTCTTTTTCATTTCTTTCTTAATAATTTTCAATGCATTAGGTCCCATACCGTGAAGTGATTTTAAATCTTTTTCACTTATCTTTTTTAAATCACTAAGTTTGAATAATTTTCTATCAACTAAAGCTCTTCTTGCAGGAGCAGCTATTTTTATACTTTTCCAAAAAGTATCAAGCTTGGCATACTTTTCTAAATCAACTAGACCTTGTGTGACAGCACACTTCTTTTTCATTTACGTTTTCTAGTTAAAATTTCATGCACTAACACTCCACCAACTAAGCCCCAGAACGGTGAACCTAAATTAAATGCTGAAACTCCAGAAACTGTGATTAATAGTGCAACTAAACCAGCTTCTCTATATTCAGGATTTTCTAGTGCTTCATTAGTACAAGAGCCAATTACTGGAATGAGTGCTAGACCTGCAAGAACTGCCAGTAAAACTGGAGGAAGAGTTCCAAAAAATCCCATAACGGTTGCACCAAATAAGCCAAGAATTATGTAAAAGATTCCACAAGTAAATCCTGCAAAATATCTGGTTTTTGGATTTGGGTCAGCATCTTTTTGAGTAGCAATAGCAGCTGTCATGGCTGATATGTTTACACCACTATTTCCAAATGGTGCACTAAGTAAAGAAATAATTCCACCAACGGTGACAACATTATTAATTGGTGGTTCATATCCTGAGTTATATAAAACCGCTGTACCAGTGGCATTTTGTGTTGTCATAACAAGTAAAAATATTGGTAAAGCCAAAGTTAAAACTGAACCTAAAGTAAATTCTGGTGTTACCCAAAGTGGTGCAGTTATTGCAACTTTAATGTTTGGATTTACTAATTCTTTTTCTAAATAGGCAATTACTAAACCAACCAACAATGCTGGCACAACAGGAGCACGCCATTTAAATCTTTTACCAATAAAAAACATTAAAATCATGCCAATACCTAAGAGAGCATCTGTTTTTAAAGATGAGAAAACTTCCACCCCAAATCTAAATAAAACTCCACCAAGCATTGCCATTACAACTGGTCGAGGTACTAAAGACATTAATTTTCCAAATAAACCCGTAACTCCAACAACAATTAAAGCGATTGAGGCAATTACATATGAACCTAAAACTTCTGCATAAGAATGTGAAGTTAAACCAGTAACCAATAGAGCAGTTGTCGCTGCTGCCCAAGCACCGATTATGGGCATTCCATGACGAAGTGTTAAAACTAAACCAAATAAACCAGATCCAATAAAAACAGTTAAAAGCCATGAAGCTAGTTGTCTATCCGTGAAGTTTCCAGCTTCAGCTGCCTGAAAAAGAATTGCAATAGGACCAGTTGTTGAGATTAAAACGATTAAGAATCCTGAAAGTAACGCACCCCAAGTAAAAGATTTCGGTAAATTTTTTAAATTTATTTTTAATGCTTCAAAGATAGGTAGATCAGTGGTGCCACGTTCTAATTGAATGGTCATGGGCTAAACCCTAGTACGTCATTAATCAGTTAGGTCTAAACCCATCTTTTATTTCGTGTTGTTTATGTTTAATCATTACGTGATGAGTTGAAGTGTATTCCAAAACAGATTCTTGACTCATATCTTTTCCAAATCCACTTGCTTTTACACCACCATGTGGAGCTTCAGAAACAATTGGTAGATGGTCATTTATCCAAGTAACTCCTGCTTGAATTTTTTTTGAAAGTTCAAGAGCTTTTCCAACATCTTTAGTCCAAATAGAAGAGGCAAGACCAAACTCAGAATCATTTGCAAGATCAAGTGCTTCTTCGTCACTTTCAACGGAAGTAATTGTAATTACTGGTCCAAAAACTTCTGTTGCAATTATTGAATTATTTTGCAAAACATTTGAAAGCAAAGTTGGTTCATAGTAAAAACCTTTACCTGAAATTATTTTTCCACCTGTAATTAAAGTTGCCCCATCAACTTGAGATTTCTGTACTTTTTGGTGGACCAAGTCTCTATGTCTTTCAGATATTAAAGGACCAATATCAGTTGATTTATCCATTGGATCACCAACTTTTATGGCATCCAGTCGTTGTTTCATCAATTCTTCTAAATCTTTAACAATGTTTTTATGAGCATAAATTCTTGTGGCAGCAGTACAGTCTTGTCCTGAGTTATACGTACAAGCTAAAGAAATTGCTTGAGCGACTTGATTTAAATCTGCATCTTCTCTGACTATTACAGGTGCTTTTCCACCAAGCTCTAAATGAACTCTTTTCACTGTTTTACTTGCTGTTTCCATCACTTTTTTACCAGATTCACTAGATCCAGTAATTGAAATCATTGCCACTCTTTTATCTTCGACAAGTTGTTGTGCAACATCAGCATCTCCCAAAATCACTTGAATTAAGTTTTTAGGAAAAATATTTTGCGAAAGTTCAACGATTTTTATTGTAGAACTTGGAGTTTGTGGAGCAGGTTTTATTATGACACTATTTCCAGCTGCAATTGCAGGCCCAATTTTCCAGATAGCCATGATGAAAGGAAAATTCCAAGGACTAATTGAACCTATAATTCCAAGTGGTTTTCTCACCAACATGGATGTGTAGCCATGATTAAAAGAACCAGCACCAGTGCCATCTAAAGATCTTGCGGCACTTGCAAAAAACCTTAAGTTATCTAATCCAAATGGAAATTCTCCTTCACGCATAGTTGCGTAAGGTTTACCCGTTTCTTCAACTTCTAGTTTGCAAATTTCTTCAGCATTTTTTTCTAAAATATCTGCATAATCAAGAATCTTTTTTGATCGTTCACCTGGAGTGAAATTTGACCATTCTTCAAATGCAATCTGTGAATTAGTTATTGCAAGATCAACTTCTTGTTTTGTTGAATCCTCAACTTCTCTAATAACTTCTGCAGTTGCAGGATTAAAAATTGATCTCTTCACTTATTTTGCTAAAGCTTCAATCTTGCTAGCAGCTTCTTCAATACCTTTTCTTGATCTAACTTGCTCACCAATCTTGCTTAGTTTTGTTAATAAAGCTTGATCTGTGGTTAATTTTTCAATTGCATTAGTTAATTCTTCATCTTTGAAGTGATAAGTAGCAAGTCTTATGCCATGACCTTTTTCGTGAACTCTTTGAGCATTGTCATATTGATCCCAAAACAATGGAAGCACAATCATTGGTTTTCCAAAGTGAACCGATTCTGTTGTGGTGTTATTACCACCGTGAGTAATAACTAAATCAACTTTAGGAATGATAGAAATTTGTGGCAAGAATTCTGCACCATACATGTTTGAAGCTAGTTCAAATTCTGATGCTTGAGGGCCCTTAGAAACGATGAATTTGTGTTTAGTTTTACCAAGAATTCCTACTAAACGCTTCATTAAATCAACATCTGCAGAGCCTAATGAACCAAGGGATAAATAAATAAGTTTTGAATCACTTGGTCTATTAGCAATTTCACTAGGTAAATCAAATGATTTATCAGTTGATCTAACACTGGAATCGATTCGATGCCAGTTTTTTCCTAGAGGTCTTTTATCGGTGTAGTCCAATTCTTGAGGATAAACATAAAGATTTAAATCTTTTGAAGTATGAATGAAATCTAAATCATCTAGAGCAGGAGCTCCTTGAGAAATTACCCAATTATTAAATTTTTCCCACATTGGTCGCTGGGTTTCGTCATAAGCTTTCAAATAACTTTTCCAAGATTCAGGATCATTTTCTGCTAATCCAGAAAATGGTGGAGCAATTTTATCTCCCATAATTTCTAGTGGATTACAAGAAACAATTCTTACGAATGGAACTCCTGCAGTCACAGTGGCGGGAAAACAAACCACGTTATCTTCAATAATTACATCTGGTTTGTATTCATTTATTATTTCTTTTAATCTTGGTTCGCAATACATTGCTCCATCAATTAAGGCTTGTCTAGTTGGTCCTATAAAACTTGAAAGTTGATCAACAGTTGGTTTTCTAAATTCAGGTGCAGTATCTCTTATGAAATCTTTCCAAAATTGTCCAGCACTTTGTGCATCTGGATTTTCTGGAGGTGGTGCCAAATCAACTAATGCTTCTTTAAATCCAAGGGGTTCTAGTCTGCCGCCCCATGAAGATTCAGCAGCAAACACAACATTGTGGCCTCTATTCTTTAAAACATTTCCAATTCCGATGCAATTATTTGTAGGTCCATATGCAGATTCTGGCCAAAAAAGAATAGTTTTGCCACTCATTTATTTCTCTCCTCTAAAACAATCTGACATCTTCTGGCTTAAATAATATGTTCACTTTGCTTCCAACTTCAAGGTCTAGTGCTTTATCTGCGTAAACTCGAATGATTTCACCAGTTGAAAGTTGCACAGTCACATTTTTCTTAGAACCGGCAAAAACAATATCTTGAATTATTCCGGTTCCTGATGCATTTTTTTCTAAGGTTATGTTTTCTGGCCTAATTAATAATTTAACTTTATTTCCGGATACTTTATTGATTGAATTTTTAAAGTTTCCTAAACTTGGATGAGTTACTCCAGAATTTGTTACATCTGCTGCAAGTATATTTCCATCTCCAATAAAGTCTGCTACGAATTCATTTTGAGGATTTTCATAAAGTTCTTGAGGGGTAGAGATTTGTTTAATTTCACCTTTATCAAATACGGCGATCCGATTTGCTAAAGAAATAGCTTCTTCCTGATCATGGGTAACAATTATGAAGGTGATTCCAACTTCATGTTGAATTCTTTTTAATTCAGTTTGCATCTCTTGTCTAATTTTTTTATCCAATGCACTTAATGGTTCATCAAGTAGTAATAATTTTGGTTTTCTAGCAATAGCTCTTGCTAAAGCAACTCTTTGCTGTTGACCACCTGATAGTTGGTTTGGTTTTTTCTTCACATGTTCTTTTAAACCTATTTTTTCAATAATTTCATTAGTTTGATTATCTATTTCAGATTTACTTAAATCTGTATTTGTTAAACCATAAGCAATATTTGTATAAACATCCATATGAGGGAAAAGTGCGTAGGACTGAAACATTAAATTAACTGGCCTAATTCTTGTAGGAATTGATAATAAATCTGAATCATTAATTAAAACTTGACCTGAATCTGGAGATTCAAAACCAGCGATAATTCTTAATAGAGTTGTTTTACCACAACCTGATGGACCAAGAAGAGCAAACATTTCATTATTCTTAATTTCTAATGAAACATTATTTAAAGCTGTAACTGATCCAAATTGTTTTGTTAAATTTTTAATACTTAATAAGGTATTACTCAAATTGAATCAGCCACCTTTCCAATTCTTTGAGCAAAAATAACACCTATAAAACTAACTAAAAGTAACAGTGTGCCTAAAACATTAATTTCAGGTGTAACGCCAAAGCGAATCATGGAGTAGATCACCATTGGCAAAGTTGGAGTTTCAGGCCCATTAGTAAAAAATGCGATCACAAATTCATCCATAGAAAGAGTAAAAGATAAAACCGCACCTGCAATTAAAGAAGGCATAAGTTGAGGGATTGTAATTTTGAACAAGGTTTTGGTGGCACTTGCTCCAAGATCTGTGGATGCTTCTTCAATAGCTGGATCAATTAAACCAATTCGAGCTAGTACCACTGCCACTACAAAAGCTGTACAAAAAACAGTGTGGGCAATGATTACTGTTAAAAGACTTAAACTAAAAGAAAACATAGAAAATGTGGTCAATAACCCGATAGCTAAAACAAGATCTGGAACTATTGCAGGTGCTGTTGAAAAAGTTCTTAAAAAACCGCCAGCTTTCATTTTATTTAAACCAATAGAAATAGTAGTTCCTATTATTAGTGAAAAAACAGTTGTCACAATCGCAACAAATAAAGTCCTTTGAAAACCCTGAACTATTGCTTCATTTGACCAAATATTTTTATACCAATCAAATCCAAATCCTTTCCAAATTAAAGAATTACTACTGGTGTTAAATGAAAGTCCTACTACCGCAGTTATAGGTAAATAAAGAAAAATCAATGCAAAGACGGCAACTATTGCTGAAAGATTTATTTTTTTAGGCATTTAAATTCACTTTCTTACTTACTCTTGACTGAATAGAAATTAAAATAACAAGAATAATTGTCAAAATTAAGGCAAATGTTGCGCCAAATGGCCAATCTCTTGCTTTTAAGAATTGGTCTCTAACCAAATTTCCAATCATCACAGTTTTTCCGCCACCTAGTAATTCTGGAACGACGAAATTTCCCATACTTGGCACAAACACAAAAATTAGTCCTATTAAAATCCCTGGCATTGCTAAAGGAATTGAAATAGTTTTTAAAGATTTCCAAGCAGAAGAACCTAAATCTAATGAAGCTTCAACTAAATTTTTATCAACTTTTTCTAATGCAGCATAAATGGGTAAAATCATTAAAGGTAGATACAAATAAGTCATACCAACAATTACCGCTAAAGGCGTATAAAGCATTTCAATTGGTTGATCAATTAATCCAATATTTTTTAAGAATTTATTAATAATTCCTTCATTATTTAACAAAACTAACCAAGCATAAGTTCTTACTAAAAAGTTTGTCCAATAAGGCAAAATTATGGCAATAATTAAAATTATTTGCCATTTTCGACTTAATCTAGAAATAAATAATGCTGTAGGAAAACCAATTAAAAGAGATAAAAGAGCAGTTGCAGTTGCAATTAAAATAGAAGTAAAAATAACTTTTAAAAATGTTTGATCAGTGGCTCTTATCAAATTATTTAAAGTAAAAGGAGTAGTTACTCCACCAAATCTGCCAGCCGTTAAGACAGACATGAAAAGCATAGAAATCACAGGAAATGCTGCAAAAATTGTTAGAAAAATTAAGCCCGGTAAAGACCAGAACCAACCAAGTTGGCGGGAGCTTTTGCTCCCGCCACTTTTATTCAATATCTTTTCCTTCTATTTAGCTAGAAGTAACTTCAGTTGCAAGATCGGTGTAGATCTTTGAATCTGCACCAAGATCAACTACAACTTCACCCTTCAATAAATCTGCAGGAGTTAATCCCATATTTGGATATGAGCTAACTAATGCTGGATCCAAAGTTTCTGTTGCTGCTTTGTTAGGAACTTTGTAAAGGATGTTGTTTGCAACCCATGCATGTACATCTGGTTGAAGGATGTAGTTAATGAATGCATGTGCTGCTTCTTTATTTTTACTTGAAGACAAAATCACCATGGTGTCTGCCCATAGATCAGAGCCTTCATTTGGAATTACGAATTTAATGTTTGGATTTTCTGCAATTCCATAGTTACACCAGCCATCCCATGCTTCTGTTAACACAGCTTCACCAGAAACTAATTTGGTGTAGAAAGCAGTGTCATCATATGCAAGAAGAGTTGGTTTAGTTTTAATTAATTGTTCTTTAGCTTTAGCAATTTCATCAGCATTAGTTGTGTTAACTGAATAACCAAGTGCTTTCATTGCAGGTAAAGCTAACCAACGTTCAGTTGCCAACATTGTGGTTTTACCTTTAACTGAATCTTTTGGATTCAATAAGTCATTCCATGATGAAGGTGTGAAATCAATAAGGTCTGAACGGTAACAAATTCCTGTTGTTCCCCATGCGTATGGAGCTGAGTAATTTGTTCCTTTGTCATATGCAAGATCTGCAACTTCTGGATAAAGATTTGCCAAGTTTGGAATGGCTGCTTTATCAAAGTTGATAATTTTTCCTGCAGATGCAAGTGCTTGAGCATATTGTCCTGACACAAATGCAACATCAATTCCTGAATCATCAGAGGCAGTTAATTTACCCATGACTTCTTCATTAGTTGCATGATTTGTAATTGTTATGTCAACACCAATTGCTTCTTTAACTTTTGCAGCTAAATCTTCTGGGTAATAACCTGCCCAGTTAGAAATAACTAACTTTTGAGTAGTGATATCCACATTTGGATCTACTGATGCAGAAGATGCTTCGTCACTTGATCCGCTACTGCAAGCGGCAAGAACTAAAGCAGCTGCTGCAACAACAGTTGCGGAAAACTTAAATTTTCGCACTGTCGCCATTTATATCTCCTCCAATGTATTCATAAGGGTTTGGTTTTAGCCTTAAGAATTTGTTTGAATTATGAGTCTGTCAGTTAGATGTCTGTTTCTGCAACAAGAAAAGGTCATCAATATCAATTTGTTATCTAATTAACGGGCAAGATGGGGGCATGACCGGCTTTTCACTCTATTTATACGACGATTTTCAACTTCAAGTAAGTGAAGGACTAGTTATATCTCTAGACCCAAAAAGGGCCACAAGTCTTGCGCAATGGGCGATCAATTCCATCGCCAATTTAGATAACAGTGAACTTTTTGAAACTAATAGAACTTCAAACTTTAAAGTATTAGACGTAGAGATAAATCCTTTAGAAGTTGATCAAAGTAATTTGAGTTTTCAATATGGAAATTATTTAATTAAAATTAAAAAAGAACTAGATTTAACAAACAGAAATATAAATATCTTAAATTCATTAACTAATTCAAATTTTAATTATATGCCAAAATACTATGGAAGCCTTTCTTTAAAAATATACAATAAATTAGTTGAATTCATATCTATTTATGAATTTATTGATGACTCTATTGATGGTTGGACTTGGTTACCAAAAAAACTTATTAATAAAAATGATTCCTGGGTAAATGAAGTGGCAATCTTAAGTTCTCAACTTCATAGAGATTTAAAGAAAGTTGAAGGTGATTCATCAAAAGAATTTATCCAACTGACTGACAAATTGATAAAAAGAGAATTGCCAGATATAAATCAAGGATTATTAGTTGGAATTGAAAAATATCCAAATCCTAAAAGCATGTTAGAAATCTGGAATAGTTTAGAAAGCCAATACTTTAATGAACTAGAAATTAAAAAGCAAAAAGTACAAGATAATTATAAAACTCAAATAACTCATGGGGATTTCCACATTGGACAAATTTTAAAAAATCAAAGTAATTATTACGTAATTGATTTTGATGGCTCCCCAGTTTTGAATAAGGAATTAAGAAATACAACTTCCCCTATCGAGGATGATTTAGCTCATTTACTTTTATCTTTTTCACTTGCAGCAAGGGTTTCTGAAAGAATAAATCAATTAGAATATGGCATTTTGAATGATGAAGTTTTGAAGTGCCAGAATTTATTTTTAACTAATTATCAGGAAAATATAAAAAACTTCAATAATTACTCACCAAATCTTTATTTAATAGAATATTTAAGATTTAGGCAGTATTACTTTGAAATAATGTATGGACTTAAGTTCTTGCCTCGATGGCTTTATGCTCCAATACTTTCTTTAAAAGAAGAATTAGGATAGGTAAATGGCTGAAACCAACGTTGCAGGATTCATCGACGATATAAATGAGTTGCCTAAATTACTAAGAGAATTAAGTTCAAAAAGAATTTTTGAAAATTTTTCTTTAAGTAAAAATCAACTCCTTTATTTAGTTGGAATGGGTTCAAGCTACTTTGCTGCTCAAGATGCTGCAAGGTATTTAAGAAGTGTTGGATACTTAGCATTTGCTGAAATCGCTAGTGCTGAAACTCCAAGTAGTTTCCCAGAAAATACTGTTGTAATAGCAATATCTGCCTCGGGAAATAGTGTTGAAGTTTTAAAGTTTGTAGAGAAAATTCCAAGTCATGTAAAAACAATTGCTTTAACAAGAGAGCAAAACAGTAAATTAGCCAAAGTAGTTGATGAAGTTGTTTTACTTCCGATTAAGGAAGAAACTGGTGGAGTAAGTATTTGGTCATATAGGGCAACTTCTATTGCCTTATTTCAAATAATTGAAAATCTTGGTCTTTATAGTTCAGTTTCAGAGTCTGTTTTAAATGCAGCAAAAGAAATAAAAACTTTATTAGATTCAAAAAACCAATGGCTTGAATCTTTTATGAATTTAACTAAAAGTAGTAACGGTATTTATTTGATGTCGCCTGCCGAAAGATATGGAAGTGCTTTGCAAGGGGCTTTAATGTTTCGTGAAGGTCCAAGATTTCCAGCAGATGGTTGCGAAACTGGAGATTGGTCTCATGTTGATGTTTATTTAACTAAAACACTTGATTACAAAGCTCTAATTTTTTCAGGATCTAATTGGGATCAACAGGCAGTTGATTGGCTAAATAACAGAAAATCTTCTTTTGGTTCCATCGGAAATTATCAACAAGGAAATATTGCATCTATTGAAATAGAAAGTGACGATGTTCTAACTCAAATTTTGACAGAATTATTAGTACCAGAATTAATGGCAGCTAAATTATGGGAGGCAAAATGAAAAGACAAATATTTAATATCCTTTTATTTCCAGCTCTAGTTATTAATTTTTACCTCGTTTTTTCAGGCGCTTTAAACATTAAGTCAATGCTTCCTCGAATTGCAGGGGGAGGTTTTGAATCTTTACCAAGTGGTTTAAGACTTATTTATTTAGGTCTATCAATGTTTATGATTTGGCAATTACTTTATGCAAATCGTTTAATTAATCTTCCAACACCTTGGGGTTCAAGAACCGATAGAACAGTTGGATTTTTAATAGTTTTAAGTGTGTTAAGCGCTTTAGTAAATGCAATTTCTCGAAGTCCTGTTGAAAGATGGAATGCTATACCAGCACTTATGGTGGCATTAGGCTTTTATCTATTGCGCAGAAGTTCGAAACAAAACTAAGATTTTTAAATCATGTCGCAAATTTTAATTATTGGAGCAGGCCCAGCAGGTTTGACTGTTGCTAAGGAATTAAAAGAAAGAAATATTTCATTTGATCAAATTGAAAAACATTCAGACGTTGGCGGTCTTTGGGATATAGATAATCCAGGAACACCTCTTTATGAAACAGCTCATTTTATTTCAAGTAAAACATTGTCAGCTTTCCCTGATTTTCCAATGCCAGAAAGTTATCCAGATTATCCATCTAGAAAACAGATTTTAAATTACATAAAAAATTATGCAAGAAATTTTGATTTATATGAAAATATTAAATTTAATTTATTTGCAAAAAAAGTTACTCAAAAATCCGATCAAACTTGGCAAGTTGAACTTTCAAATGGAGAAATAAAAAATTATGAGAAAGTAATTTGTGCAACCGGTATGCAATGGGATCCAGTAAAACCTAATATCTCAGGAAATTTTGCAGGTCAAATTATGCATTCTGTGGAGTATAAGAATTCGCAAGATTTAAAGGGTAAAAAAGTATTAGTTGTTGGAGCAGGAAATTCAGGCTGCGACATAGCTTGCGATATCGGAAGAGTTGCTGAGCAAACATATCTTTCAGTAAGACGTGGATATTGGTTTATCCCTAAACATGTTTTTGGAATGCCAAGTGATGTTTTTGCAGAAACTGGACCAAAATTACCCATGTTTTTACAACAGAAAATATTTGGAATTTTATTAAGACTTCTTAATGGAGATGTGACAAGACTTGGGCTACCAAAGCCAGATCATCGCTTATTTGAAACCCATCCGACTTTAAATACTGAAATTCTGCAACGTTTACAACACGGTGATGTTATAGCAAAGCCAGATATAAAAGAGTTTTCTGGAAATGAAGTTATTTTTAAAGATGGATCAAAAGAGCAAATTGATGTAGTTATATTTGCTACAGGCTACAGACATTCAATTCCATATGCGCAAGAATATTTTGGTAATCCTCAACATCCAATTGATATGTATTTAACAATCTTTTCTAGAAAGTATAAGAATCTTTTTGCTATGGGATTTATTGAAACTAATTCTGGTGCGTATAACCTGTTTGGATATGCTGCAAAAGTTTTAGCTTCATATTTATCCGATGAATTAAGAAATCCTGATAGAGCAAAACAATTGGAAAAGTTAATTCATTCTAAGGATCCTGATTTGAGTGGCGGAATTAAATTTATTAAATCTTCAAGACACGAAGGCTATGTTGATGCAAGTGCTATTAAGAAAGAGTTCTTAAAACTTATTAAACAAATGGGTTGGACTGAATCCAGGGTTTCATGAAGTTTGACTACTTTGACAAAGTATTTGTCATAACAGGCGCTGCTGGTGGAATTGGTTCGCATTTAGCAAAGGAAGTAGCTTCACAAAACGCTAAAGTTGTTGCTTTAGATATTAATCAAAATAAATTAGATCAATTAATTAATTCACTTCCAGGAAATGATCATTTAGCTATTTGTTTTGATTTAACAGATAAATCCGAAATGAAAAAAGCAATAGATCAAATTGCTTCAAAATATGGACGAATTGATGTTTTAGTAAATAATGCCGCTATTACTTCAGCTGAGAGATTTGATGAAAGAAGTCTTGAATCTATTGAACAAGAATTATCAATAAATCTATTATCACCATTACTCTTTATGCGATTAGCTATAGATTTATTAAAAAAATCAAAAGATCCAAGAATTATCTCCACAGTTTCATTGGGTGGAATTTTTCCTCTGGGCGAAACCCCTATTTATACAACTTCTAAATTTGGGTTAAGAGGAGCAATGTTAAGTCTTTCTTTAGATTTAGAAAAGAAAGGCATAAAAGTTTCTTCAATTTTACCTTCAGCAACTGATACTTCAATGCTTCATAAAGAAGCAATTGAAGGTGGAAACACTTTACAATTTTTAGATCCTCCCCAAACAACAGATGATGTTATAAAAAGTTTTAAAAAAACTTTAGATAATCCTAAATTTGAAAGATATCCAAAACCAAGTGAATCTTGGTTAGTAAGAATTGTTATGTTGGTACCTGATTTATTGCCAAAATTAATGCC
>JBEAYY010000096.1:0-6932 GCA_041170365.1 Actinomycetota bacterium | reverse complement strand
ACTGGAACAGCTATTCAAATGACAGGTGATCCAAGAAGATGGCCAAATGAATTTGCTTATGGCGTAATTCATTTCTTTGGACCATTTCCATATCGTTCACAATTTTGGTCTAACTCACCAGAACAAGAAACAGAAAGAGCATTGCATCATTTAGAGTCTGTAATTCAATTTGAAGGCCCTGCCACAATTGCAGCAATTTGTATTGAAACAGTTGTAGGAACTGCAGGAATTATGGCACCAACACCTGGATATTTAGAAGGTTTAAGAAAAATTTGCGACAAGTATGGAATTTTATGGATTGCAGATGAAGTTATGGCAGGTTTTGGAAGAACTGGTAAATGGTTTGCATTTGATAATTGGACTGCAAGACCAGACTTAATTGTTTTTGCTAAAGGTTCAAACTCAGGTTATGTACCTGCAGGCGGAGTAATTATTGATAAACCAATATATGAAACATTTGTCGACAAAGTATTTCCTGGAGGTTTAACTTATTCAGGCCATCCACTTGCAATGTCTTCAATTGTGGCAACTTTAGATGCCATGAAAGAAGAAAAAATGGTGGAAAATGCTTTCGAAATTGGCAAAAACATTATTGGACCAAAGTTAAATGAATTGAAAGAAAAACATTCATCAATTGGAGAAGTTAGAGGTTTGGGTGTTTTTTGGGCAATTGAATTTGTTAAAAACAAAAACACCAAAGAAGCTTTAGTTCCATATAACGCCAGTGGCAAAGATGCAGCACCAATGGTTGAACTTGGTGGCGAATGTAAAAAATTAGGTTTGATGCCATTTATAAACATGAACCGTTTACACGTAGTACCTCCATGCAATGTTTCTAAAGAAGATGCAATTAAAGGTCTTGAAATCTTAGATCAAGCAATCACAGTTTTAGATAAATACACAAATTAGGAATAAATTTATAAGGCTTTAAGCCTTATTTATTCGTTAAATCCTTTGTATTTAAAGAATAATTTTATAGGTATGCAAGAATAGATTTCGTGACATTGAATCCGGATGTACTTGCTACCCGGTATGCGTCTAACCAAATGCAGGACATTTGGTCTTTAAATAACAAAATAATCGCCGAACGTAACTTATGGATTTTAGTTTTAAAAACCCAAAAAGAATTAGGTTTAAACATAAATGAACAAGCAATAAATGCTTATGAAAAAGTAGTTAATGAAATAAATCTAGATTCAATAAGAAAACGTGAAGAAAAAACCAGACACGATGTGAAAGCAAGAATTGAAGAATTTAATGCATTAGCAGGTTTTGAAGAAATTCATAAAGGTTTAACTAGTAGAGATATAACTGAAAATATTGAACAGTTGCAAATAAAGAAATCTTTAGAACTAGTTCAATTTAAAACAGTTGCAGTTTTAGCAATCTTGTCTAAATTAGCAACAGAATATAGCGATCTAGCAATTGCGGGAAGAAGCCATAATGTTGCCGCTCAAACTACAACTTTAGGAAAAAGATTTGCAAGTGCCATTGAAGAATTATTAATTAGTTTTGAAAAATTAAACCATTTCTTATCAAGTTATCCATTAAGAGGGTTTAAAGGACCTGTTGGGACAAGTCAAGACTTATTAGATTTATTTGAACAAAATGAATCAAAAGTTAATTCATTTGAAGAAAAAATTGCCCAAACTCTAGGTTTTGGAAAAGTTTTAAACAGTGTGGGCCAAATTTATCCAAGATCTTTAGACTTTGATGCAATATCAACTCTTTACTCTCTAAGTTCACCTCTTTCTTCTTTAGCTATATCTATTCGATTAATGGCAGGAAATGATCTTGTTACAGAAGGTTTTAAAGAAGGACAAGTTGGTTCTTCTGCAATGCCTCACAAAATGAATACAAGATCTTGCGAAAGAATAAATGGCCTTCATTCAGTAATTAAAGGGTTTTTAAGTATGGCAAGTGATATTTCAGGACAACAATGGAACGAAGGCGATGTTTCTTGTTCTGTTGTAAGAAGAGTTAGTCTTCCAGGTGCTTTTTATGCAATTGATGGACTTCTTGAAACTACTTTGACAGTTTTAAAGGAATTTGGAGTTTTCAAAGGTGCTATTAAAAAAGAACTAGAAAAATATCTTCCATTCCTAGCAACTTCAAAAATATTAATGGCTGCAGTTAAAAAAGGTGTTGGTAGAGAAAAAGCTCATGAACTAATTAAGAAACATTCCACAGCAGCAGCTTTTGCTTTAAGAGATGGTAAATCTTTTGATCTTTTAGAAGATTTGGCAAATGAGAAAGAATTGAATTTAAGTAAAAATGATTTGGAACAAATACTAAAAGATGAATTAAAATCTATAGGCAATGCAAAAAATCAAGTAGCAGAAGTAGTTAAAAAAGTAGAAAAAATAGCAAAAAATTTCCCTGAAGCAACTAAATACAAACCTCATAATATTTTGTAGTTTCTAAATAAAAGTAGGATTTCAAATGAGTAAATGGCTTGTGACCGGTGGGGCAGGTTATATCGGAGCCCATGTAGTAAAGAATTTACTTGAAAATAACTTCGAAGTAGCAGTAGCAGATGATTTATCTACAGGTTTAGAAAGAAAAATTCCAAATCAAGTTAAATTATTTAAAATAGATATAGCTAACACTTTAGATCTAGCAAATATTTTAAAGTCTGAAAATATTGAAGGCGTCATACATTTAGCCGCCAAAAAAGCAGTAGGTGAATCAATGCTTAATCCAAGTCTTTACTACAAAGAAAATATTGGTGGCCTAATTTCACTTTTAGAGGCTATGAGTGTTGCAAATATTAAAAAGATTGTTTACTCTTCCAGTGCTGCAGTTTATGGAACACCCAAAGACGATCGTGTCTCAGAAGAATCTGTAACTAATCCAGAATCTCCTTATGGTGAAACTAAATTAGTTGGTGAATGGCTTTTAAAAGCAGATGAAAAAGCCAGAAATGTTAAATGGATTTCACTTAGATATTTCAATGTTGTCGGCTCAAGAAATGATGAACTGGGTGATACTGGAGTAAATAATTTAATACCAATGGTTTTTAGTGCAATTACTAAAAATGAAAAACCACAAATATTTGGAAATGACTATCCCACAAAAGATGGAACTTGTATTAGAGACTACATTCATGTTGAAGATTTAGCTTATGCCCATGTTTTAGCAGCCAAAAAATTAACGGATAAATACAGTGAAATTTTGAATATTGGAACAGGTTTAGGTTATTCAGTTAAAGAAGTAATGGATTTAATAGAAAAAGTAGTGGGTAAAAAAATAAATTACGAATACGTTGCAAGAAGACCAGGAGATCCTGCGCAAACCATCGCTGATCCAAGTAAAGCATTTAAAGATTTAAATTGGAAAGCAAAATTTGATTTAGAGCAAATGATTTCTTCATCTTGGAATGCTTGGCAAAAACATAATCCAATAAATGAAAAATAAGCAAGGAGTTAGAAATCCTCCTTCTCAAGAAGAGGGATTAAAAGCCTTAAGTAAATATCTTGAACTTAAAGATAAAAATCACTTTGATAAAGAAACATTAAGGACATTAATAAAATATTTATTAGAAATTCTTCATAAAAAAGTTCCAGGAAATAGTGTGGAGGTAAGAATTCCTCCATTTGCAGCAATTCAAATTATTGAAGGCACAACCCATAGAAGAGGAACTCCACCAGCTGTTATAGAAATTAGTCCTGAAATATTTATTAAAATTTCTTTAGGGGAAATCTATTGGGAAGATGCTCTAACTACAGGTCTAATTCAAGCTTCTGGTCAACGAACCGACCTAACTGAGCATTTTCCCCTCATAGATTCCAAGGAATTAAATTAGAGTTTGTCTTTTCGGTTAAGGTTTTTTAATGGCAAAAAAAGTCCTATTTAGAAACTTTGCCCTTTTAGTTACTGCCGTTTTGGTCTTGGCATCGTGTGCAAGTGATGAAGAACCGACGACAGATGTTCTAGCTCAACCTAAAAGTAACGCTGATTTTTATGCTGGACCAATTGGGGAAAGTGAAACTAATTTAAATGTTTTGGTTTGGCCAGGTTACGCAGAAGATGGCTCGGTTGATCCAGTAATTGATTGGGTAACCCCTTTTGAAAAATTCACAGGTTGTGATGTTTCGGTAAGAACTTTTAATACCTCAGAAGAAGCTATTCAATTAATGCAAGAAGGAGGCTATGACGTAATCGCAGCCTCAAGTGATGTTTCATTTAATTTCATTGAAACAAAAATTGTGCAAGCTATAAATACTGATTTACTTGAAAACTACCAAGATTTATTTGCAGATCTTAAATATAAACCTTGGAATGTTGTTGATGAACAAACTTTTGGCATTGTTAGCGGCAGAGGCGCACAACTTTTAACTTCAAATGTGAGTAAGGCTTTAAACAACACGAATACTTGGCAAAGTGTATTTGATTTAAATTCTGAATATAAAGGAAAAATTGCGATACATGATTCTCCAATGAGTATTGCAATTGCAGCACTTTATTCGAAGGCTACCAATCCAGATTTAGAAATAGAAAATATTTATTCACTAGATAAAAATCAATTTGATGCCGTGATGGAATTAATAGAACAACAAAAAAGTATCGCTGGAACTTATTGGCTAGATTATCCAGCAAGTGTTGAAACATTTAAAACTGAAAGTTCAATAATTGGGACTACTTGGCAAGCAACTATTAATACTTTAAATGAAAATAGTGCATTGGTAAGAGGAGTAAAACCAATTGAAGGAACAACTGGGTGGACAAATAATTGGATGATTTCAAATTCCACAAAAAGTATTAATTGTGCTTATAAATGGATTGATTGGGCAATAAGTCCTCAAACTAATGCGCAAATTGCTGAATGGTTTGGAGAAGCGCCAAGTAATAAAAATTCTTGTTCATTGATGGCAGATAAAAATCATTGTGCAAAATTTAATGCCCAAGATTTAGATTTTTGGAAAGATATTATTTATTGGCAATATCCGCAAACTAAATGTTTAGATGGTAGAACTGAAATTGAGTGCGTGCCTTATCAAGACTGGTTTTTAACTTGGACTAATTTTAGAAATGCGCAATAAATTATTTATCTTTTTCTAATTCTTGCCAAGCAGCTTCGATTTCATCTTCTTTAGATTTAGTCGATCTTAATTCTTTAGCTAATGCTTCTAGATCTGTTTCTTGGTTTCCATATTTCAAATCGCGAGCAACTTTGGTTTGCTTAGCTTTGGAACGACCTCTACCCATTATTAATGACTCTCCTTGCAGACTTTAATTTTTATTGCGGAAACCTAGGTTTAACCGCGTCTTTTAATCACTTTCTAGGAAGACTTTTTGATGTTGTAACACCTAGCCTACCCCGTTAACTCAAGTTTCGATAAAACTTGGTTTTTTGTGGGGAAAACTAATCAAAATGTCTGGAAACTCCCTATTTTTCTCAAACGCACTTGTATACATACAAAATGTAAGTGCCTAAAAAACAATAGTTGTCATACCTTGCTGTCAAAGTAACTAAACAGGGGAATTTAAGGGGGGGGTAAGAAATTTATGGGTGAGGAGAACATCGATCACCTATTACTTTCACCCGGTCAAGTTGCCGAGATGTTTAGTGTTGATCCAAAAACTGTGACCAGGTGGGCTAAAGCTGGAAAGCTCACCGCGGTTAAGACCCTTGGAGGACATCGCCGGTATCACGCCGATGAAGTTAGAGAACTTTTGAAGAAAGTCACAGAAAGATAAATTTAAGCCTTATTCCCTAGTGCTAATTCTGGCCTAGTGTCGTATCCTTAAGAGAAGAAACCTACGGTTCGGTAAGTTACCAGACCGAAGGTTAGTAAAGTCAAAATCTTCAACAAATAGGACAAATTCATGGCAGCACTTGGTCTACCAGCCATCATTCAAGGTGGCATGGGCGCAGCAGTTTCAAATTGGAAGCTTGCCTATGAAGTTGCAAGATGTGGCCAACTTGGTGTGGTCTCAGGCACTGCTCTTGAATCAGTTGTTGCTCGCAGACTTCAAGATGGTGATGTTGATGGGAAAATGCGAGAAGCACTGAATCATTTTCCATATCAAGATGTTGCCAAACATATTTTAGAAAAATGGTTTTTACCAAATGGGAGAAATGGTCAACCATATAGACCAATGCGAAGAATAAGTTTAAGTGCGCACACTGAACATGATCAATTAGTAGTTGCTGCAAACTTTGTTGAAGTTTGGTTAGCAAAACAAGCAGGTGATGGAAAAGTTGGGATTAACTTTTTAGAAAAATTACAAACAGCAACTCCAGCAGCACTTTATGGTGCAATGCTTGCAGGTGTTGATGCAGTCTTAATGGGTGCTGGAATTCCTAGAGAAATTCCACAAATCATTAGAGACTTTGCAGACGGAAAACCTGGAACATTAAGTGTTGATAGTGATCGACCAAGTGGCATGGCAGCACCAACTTTAACTTTTGATCCTTTGCAATCATTTGGAAAAAATCCAAAATTAAAACGCCCTATGTTTTTAGCAATCATTACTGCAGAAGTTTTAGCTTCTTATTTAGCAAGAAATGATGTCACAAAACCAGATGGATTTGTGGTTGAACATTGGAAAGCAGGTGGACATAATGCACCACCTAGAAGAAAAGTTGAAACAGAATCAGGTTTTGGTCCACTTGATGAAGTTAATTTTGAAAAAATGAAACAAGTCGGTTTGCCATTTTGGTTAGCAGGAGGTCGTGCCACACCTCAAGCTGTGAAAGAAGCATTTGAATTAGGTGCAGAAGGTGTTCAAGTTGGAACTTTATTTGCGTTATCTAATGATTCTGGATTGTTACCAAAATATCGAGAACAAATGTTAGATGCAGCTCGTAAAGGAAATCTGCGAGTAAGAACAGATCATAGAGCTTCTCCTACTGGTTTTCCATTTAAAGTTGTGGAACTTCCGGGAACTATTGGAGATGAAAGTGTTTACAAAGCACGTCCTAGATT
>JBEAYY010000095.1:0-54607 GCA_041170365.1 Actinomycetota bacterium | reverse complement strand
GTTGGTGCAAGTAGAGTTAGAGATTTATTTGAACAAGCAAAACAAGCAGCTCCAGCAATTATTTTCGTAGATGAAATTGATGCAGTTGGAAGACAACGAGGCGCAGGTCTTGGTGGCGGACATGATGAAAGAGAGCAAACACTAAATCAATTACTTGTAGAGATGGATGGCTTTGATGTCAACACTGGAGTAATTCTTATCGCTGCAACTAATAGACCAGATGTTTTAGATCCAGCTTTGTTAAGACCAGGAAGATTTGATCGCCAAGTTGCTGTAGAAAGACCAGATTTAAAAGGCAGAGAAAGAATTTTACAAGTTCACGCTAAAGGTAAACCAATTTCAGAAGATGTGAAATTAAATGAAGTAGCAAAAAGAACTCCAGGATTTACTGGTGCAGATTTAGCAAACGTTTTGAATGAAGCAGCATTATTAACTGCAAGAAGTGGAAAGAAATTTATTGATTCACTAATTCTTGATGAAGCAATTGATCGGGTAATTGCTGGACCACAAAAAAGAACTCGATTGATGAGCGACAAAGAAAGATTAATTACTGCTTATCACGAAGGTGGCCATGCTTTAGTTGCTGCTGCACTTCCTAATACAGATCCAGTTCACAAAATTACAATTTTGCCAAGAGGAAGAGCACTTGGTTACACCATGGTTTTACCTGAACAAGACACCTATTCCACAACCAGAAATCAAATGCTTGATCAACTTGCATACATGTTAGGTGGAAGAGCAGCTGAAGAAATGGTCTTTCATGACCCAACAACTGGTGCATCAAATGACATTGAAAAAGCAACTTCAGTTGCAAAAGCAATGGTTACTCAATATGGAATGACTGAAAGATTAGGTGCAATTAAATACGGCACAGAAGGCAGAGATGTTTTCCTTGGCCGAGATTTGAATCATCAAAGAGATTATTCAGAAGATGTTGCTTCTGCAATTGATGAAGAAGTTAGAAAATTAATTGATAATGCTCACCATGAGGCTTATGCAATTTTGGATAATAATCGTGCAATTTTAGATAAATTAGTAGTAGAGCTACTTGAAAAAGAAACTTTAGATAAAGAAGAAGTTGCAAAAATATTTTCTAAATTAAAAAAACGTCCAGCAAGACCTGCATGGACTGGTTCAAGTAAAAGAAAACCTTCAAAGAAAGGTCCTGTTAAAGCACCTATTCGTCTAGTTAAAGACGATGAAACTCCAGCTTCTTTAAATCATTCAAAAGAAAATTCAAACAATAGTGGTGCAGTAGCAAGTCAAACAGATAAAAATAAGAAATAGATTTTTATGCAAGAAAAGACTCGCATAAGTCCCACAGCTGATCCTTTGGCAGATGTTGATCCTTCACAAAGACCTCGTTTTGATGAAAAAAGAATTGAAAATGCTGTAAGAGAAATCATTATCGGAATTGGCGAAGATCCAGATAGAGATGGACTACTTGATACCCCTAAAAGAGTGGCAAAAGCTTATAAGCAACTTTTTTCTGGTCTATATGAAAGACCAGAGGATGTTTTAGCTACTACTTTTGATTTAAACCATAATGAATTAGTAATAGTAAAAAATATAAATATTTTTTCAATTTGTGAGCATCATCTACTTCCTTTTGTTGGGAAAGCAAGTGTCGGATATATACCAAATAACAACGGAAAAATTACAGGACTATCAAAACTTGCTCGATTAATTGATGTTTATGCAAAGAGACCACAAGTGCAAGAAAGATTAACTTCTCAGGTTGCAGATGCTTTAATGAGAATTTTGAAACCACAGGGAGTAATCGTGGTAATTGAATGTGAACATTTCTGTATGAGTATGCGTGGAGTTAATAAACCAGAATCTATGACAACAACTTCTGTGGTGAGAGGAACTTTGGAAGAGCCAGCGTTAAGACATGAAGCCTTAACTTTGATAACTCACAAAGCATGATTGAAAATTCTCGCTTAAAACCAAGCGGTTTACCCAATGAATTAAGTAATTTAGATAGGTGTTTAGTCGTTGGTGTTTTAAATGTAACTCCAGATTCATTCTCTGATGGTGGAAAATTTTTAAATAAAAAAACTGCTATTGAACAAGCAAAAAAATTAATTTCTGATGGAGCAGACTTAATCGATATAGGTGGTGAGTCAACTAGACCAGGTGCTGAGCAAATAAGTATTGATGAAGAAATTCAGAGAGTAATTCCTGTAATTGCAGAGCTAAAAAAAGAAAAAATATTTATAAGTATTGACACCATGAAACATGAAGTTGCAAAAGAAGCAATTAAGGCAGGAGCAATAATCATTAATGATGTAAGTGGTGGTTTAGCTGATGAAAAAATGTTTGAAACGGTTGCAGAACTAGATGTGCCCTATGTTTTGATGCACTGGAGGGGGCATTCAAAAAATATGGATGATTTAGCAAAATATGACAATGTAACGCAAGAAGTAATAAATGAACTAAAGATACAAATCGATAATGCTGTAAATAAAGGTGTGAAAAAAGACAAAATTGTTTTAGACCCTGGTCTTGGATTTGCCAAAAATCCAGATCATAATTGGCAAATTTTAAAAGACATCAAAAAATTTAATGGATTAGGTTTTCCTATCTATATTGGAGCCTCTCGAAAAAGATTTCTTGCTCCATTTTCTGTAAACAGTGATTCATCAAATCTTGAAGGCAGAGATTTAGCAACATCGGTAATAACTACATATTCAGCTTTGAATAATGCATGGGCAGTTAGGGTGCATGATGCTAAGTCAAGTTCTATTGCAGTTAAATTAGTGAATCAACTTTAGGAAAACATGGCACAAGACACAATAAAAATAACTGGGATAAAGACTTTTGGTTACCACGGAGTTTTTGAAAATGAAAAAAATTCTGGTCAAGAATTTCTTGTTGACATCGAATATAAATATGAAACAAAAGAGACAATTGAAAAAGATGCAATCGAATTAGCAATAGATTATGGAGCAGTAATTTCACAGGTCAAATCAATAGTTGAAACAGGTTCTAAAAATTTAATCGAAACAGTAGCTAATCAAATAGCAAATGAATTGTTAAATAATTTTAAAATTAATTGGATAAAAGTGACACTTCACAAGCCACATGCTCCAGTAGATATTAGCTTTAAAGATATTTCAGTAGTTGTTGAAAGAAGTAAATGAGAGCAGTAATTTCTTTAGGTTCAAATATTGGTGATAAGTTTTCTTATTTACAAACGGCAGTAAATGAAATCAAAGATTTGAGCAGTTCTGAAATCTTAATTTGTTCAAGTGTATATAAAACTAAACCAGTTGGTTTTGAACAGCAGGAGGATTTTCTTAATGCGGTTTTGATTCTTGAAACTGAATTTAGTGCTGAAGAATTACTTCTAAAATTACTATTAATTGAATTAAACCTAGGTCGACAAAGATCAATAAAATGGGGTCCAAGAACAATCGATTTAGATTTAATTGACTTTGAAAAATCTATAGTCAATACAGAAAAACTAACTCTTCCTCATCCAAGAGCATTTGAAAGATGTTTTGTTTTAAAACCATGGAATGAGATTGACGAAAATGCTGAAATTATTGGCAAAGGAAAAGTCAGTGAAATCATGGAGAAATTAGATTGCCGCGGAATAGAAATTTATCCAAGTAGATTAGTTGTTGCATGAAACCAACAAGTTTAAAAAATTTAACTGGATTTTTTCTATTGTCACTTATTTTTGGATTTTTTATTCCAAGTATCTATGAAAATATAAGTGGCACCTATATTCCCGTAAGTTTAAATACCGCAATTGCTTTAATTATTCTAAATGCGGCATTACTTTATTGGATTTTAATTTTTAGAAACAGAATAAATAGTGCGAATCAAAAAAATAAAGATTTTTTAAAAAGAAAAACTCCTCCACATCCATTAGTTTCAGCAAGAACAGTTGCTCTTGCATTTGCTGGATCTAGAGCTGGTACTTTAATTTTTGGATTTTACGCAGGCTTATTAATAAATTTTTTACCAAAAATAGAGCTAGCTCCTATTCAAAACAGAATTTTTAAAGCCATAGTTATTGTTATTACTTCTTTAGTTTTGATAGGACTTTCACTCTGGCTAGAGAAAATTTGTCGCATAAAAGAATCAGATGATGAACCAGGAGAAGGTACTTCATTTGCTTAATTATTAGAGTTCAACCATGACTCAATTAGTGAAGAGTAATGCTGAACTAAGAAGTGCGATGACTGGATTAGCAAACAATATTTGCTTAGTACCAACAATGGGTGCTTTGCATGAGGGTCATGCGGCTTTAATAAAAATTGCTAAAGAAAAAGTTGGAAATAACGGTTGTGTAGTAGTAAGTGATTTTGTTAATCCAAAGCAATTTGGGAAAAATGAAGATTTTGAAAAATATCCAAGGGATTTAGAAAAAGATTTAAAAGTGGCTCATGCCGCAGGAGCACATATTTTGTGGGCGCCGAGTGCACAAGATGTTTACCCAGGTCAATGGCCATTGGCTCAAGCAGAAGATGAAAGATTTGAAATTTTGGAAGGAGCTTCTCGACCTGGACATTTTGCTGCAGTTGTCGAAGTTGTAACTAGATTATTTGACATCGTTCAACCAAAATTTGCTGTATTTGGTGAAAAAGATTTTCAGCAACTTGTTTTTATTAAAGATTTGGCGCAAAAAAGAAGTCCAGTTGTAGAAATATTATCTGTAGCAACAGTGAGAGAAAAAGATGGTTTAGCAATGTCAAGTCGAAATATTTATTTATCTTCAGATCAAAGAAATGTTGCGCATCTAATTCCTGAAGCTTTAAGAAATGCAACTTTATCAGCAAGTAAAGGAGCTTCTCAGGTTGAAGTTAAAAATGAAGTCAAAGAATATTTAAAAAAATCAGATTTAATTGAATTAGATTATATAGAAATTGTTAATAATGAATTACATGAATTAAAAAATAATGAATTAGGCAGAATTCTAATTGCAGCAAAATTAGGAAATACAAGATTAATTGACAATATGCCAATTATGTTTAAGGCAAATTTATGAAAATTGATTTAGTTCAAAAATTGCACGCAAGCGAGCCGGGCTGGACTATTAATGCAGATGTAATAGTGATTGGTTCAGGAATTGCTGGATTAACTGCTGCTTTAACTGCTAGAAGAAAAAATTTAAGTGTTTTGCTTTTAACTAAAGATGTTTTATCAACAGGATCAACTGCGTGGGCTCAAGGAGGAATCGCAGCAGCACTTGGACCAGAAGATTCCCCAGAACAACATTTTCAAGACACACTTGAAGCAGGCGCTGGTTTATGCGATGAAAATTCTGTTAAAACATTAGTTCAAGAAGGACCGGCTGCTGTTAAAAAATTAATTAATTTAGGAGCCACTTTTGATCTAGATCCTGCAGGAAATGTTGCTTTAACAAGAGAAGGTGGCCATAGAAGAGATCGAATTGCACATGCAGGTGGTGATGCAACAGGTGCTGAAATTTCTAGAGCTTTAGTTGCAAAAGTTTTAGCAGATCCGATGGTAAGAATTTTTGAGCATGCTTTAGTTCTTGATTTGTTGAAAGATAAATCTGAAAAAGTTTGTGGAGTTACTTTGCATGTTATGGGCAAAGGAAAAATTGATGGAGTTGGTGCAGCACTTGCAAGAGCTGTAGTTTTAGCAACAGGTGGAATTGGCGCAGTTTTTGAGCAAACTACAAATCCACTAGTAGCAACAGGTGATGGAGTTGCTTTAGCTTTAAGAGCTGGAGCAAGAGTGGCTGATTTAGAGTTTGTGCAATTTCATCCCACAGTTTTATGGGTCAGCCAAAATAGTCGAGGTTCTCAACCATTAATTAGTGAAGCAGTAAGAGGTGAAGGTGCAATTTTGAGAAATGCAAATGGAGTTGCATTTATGCAAAATGTTCATCCCATGAAAGATTTGGCACCCAGAGATGTTGTAGCACATGCAGTTCATGAAGAAATAATTAAAAGTGAAAAACCTTACGTATTTTTAGATGGAACCAAATTAGGTAAAGATATATGGTTACAAAGATTTCCTAATATTTTGGCAAGCTGTAGAAAAAATGGCATAGATCCACTAACAGAAATGATTCCTGTTGTACCAGCTGCGCATTATGCAAGTGGTGGAATTGTTTCAAATATGGATGCAACAACAGACATAAAGGGTTTATTTGCTGTTGGAGAGTGTGCAAATACAGGTGTGCATGGCGCAAATAGATTAGCTTCAAATAGTTTGCTTGAAGGTCTAGTAGTGGCCAATAGATTAGAAAAAAATTTAGAAAACCTAGATAAACAAACCGAACCTGTAATTAGTAATACCCCGACTAAGTTAATTGATGGAACTGTTAGAAAAGAAATCACCGCAACCACCACAAAAGGTGCAGGAGCAGTCAGAAATGAAACTGGACTTAAAAATACTTTAGAAAAATTAGCGCAAATTTCAAACAAAACAACCCATGCATCTTCTACCCAAAGTTGGGAAGCCTCAAATTTGTTAACAGTTTCTACGATGATTGCTCAAGCAGCATTACGCCGAGAAGAAAGTAGGGGTTCTCACTGGAGATCAGATTTTCCTCAACGAAATGACGAACGCTGGCTTGTAAGAATTAATGGAAGAATTGTGGAAGGTAAATTAGAACTTTCAGAAACTGCGATTATTAAAAAGTAGGATTAAATGACCACTAAAGAGCAGATTTTTGAAAATTTACGAAAAAATAATTTAAATCCTGAGTTAGTTTTAGCACTTGTTGAATTAGCAATTTCAGAAGATCTAATGGGTGGAACTGATGTTACTTCGCTTTCAACTATTCCAGAAACTCAAATTTCTGAAATGGATTTAGTTGCACGAAAAAAGGGAGTAATCTCTGGAATAGATATTGCATCTTTAGTTTTTCTATCAATTAATAGCAAAATAGATATTGATCAAAAAGTCAAAGACGGAAGTAAAGTTGAAGAAAAACAATGTTTATTAACTGCAAAAGGTAGGACTATAGATTTATTAACTGCTGAAAGAACAGCACTTAATTTTTTATCTCATTTAAGTGGCATTGCGACTTTAACAAATAAATGGGTAAAAGAAATTTCTTCAACAAGTGCCACAATTAGAGACACCAGAAAAACAACTCCTGGATTAAGAATTTTAGAAAAATACGCTGTGAGATGTGGCGGTGGAAAAAATCATCGTATGAGTTTAAATGATCAAGCCTTAATTAAAGATAATCACATTGTTGCTGCAGGCTCAATTCAAAAAGCTATAGAAAAAGTAAAAGATAAATTTCCAAATCTTGAATTAGAAATTGAAGTAGATAATTTAGAACAATTACAAGATGTATTGAAGACCGATATTAAACTAATTCTTTTAGATAATTTCTCTATAGAAGATTTAGACAAAGCAGTGAGTTTGAATAGTAAAAAAGCAAAATTAGAAGCAAGTGGTGGGATTATCTTTGAAAATGCACTCAAGATTGCTCAAACTGGTGTGGATTACTTAGCCATAGGTGCTCTAACCCATTCAGCTCCAGTGTTAGATATAGGTGGTGACCTGAGAACTGTTAGTTAATTAACTAACTAATTTGGAGTTGCAAGGAGAAATAAATGCTTTTAGCAATCGATATTGGAAATACCAACACAGTCATTGGTTTATATGACAAAGAAAAACTTATTAATCATTGGAGAATCAAAACAGATTCTCAATCAACTGCTGACGAATTAATTCTTACCTATGAAGGTTTATTGCAAAATCAACCTAAAATTACGGGAATTTCATTATGCTCAACTGTTCCAGCAGTGTTGCGAGAAATGCGTTGGATGTTGCAACGTTACTTCAGCGATATTAAAACAGTAATTATTGAACCAGGAACAAAAACAGGAGTTCAAATAAATACTGATAATCCAAAAGAAGTAGGAGCTGATCGAATTGCTAATTCTTTAGCAGTATTTACAAGACATGGAGGACCTTCAATAGTTGTGGATTTTGGTACTTCTACAAACTTTGATGTTGTTAGTAAAAATGGAGAATTCTTAGGTGGCTCACTTGCCCCTGGCATTGAAATATCTTTAGATGCATTAGCAAATAGAGCTGCACAATTAAGAAAAGTTGAATTTGTAAAACCTCGAAGCGTTATTGGAAAAAACACCGTTGAAGCTTTGCAATCTGGTGCACTTTATGGATTTGCTGGCCAAGTCGATGGAATTATTGAAAGAATAATTGCAGAAATTGGTCCAGTAACTGCCGTAGTTGCAACTGGAGGTTTAGCACCACTTGTGGTTGAAGAATCAAAAACAATTACCCATCATGAATCTGACTTGACTCTGGAAGGCTTACGTTTAGTTTTCGATAAGAACAAGTAGTCTTTACTTCTATGGGTGAAGATATAAATTTAGATTTAAACGAACAAGAACTGATTCGTAGAGAAAAACTATCTAAATTACATGCTTTTGGTATTGATACTTACCCTGTTGGCTTTGCTCCAGATCACTCATTAATTCAAGTTAGAAAGCAATTTAAAGACTTAGCTCCTGAATCAAAAACAGGAAAAATAGTTTCTATTGCAGGTCGAGTGATGTTAAATCGTATCGCTGGAAAATTAATTTTTGCCACTTTAAGAGATGGTTCAAGTGATTTACAAATAATGATTTCAGCAGATTCTGTTGGAGAAGAATCTTTAGATTTATGGAAAGAATTTGTTGATTTAGGTGATCTTGTTGGTCTAACAGGTGAAGTTGTCACTACTAAACGAGGCGAATTATCTGTTAAAGCAAATAAATGGTTAATAACTGCAAAAGCATTAAGACCATTACCTGATAAACATCATGGTTTGAATGATCCTGAGCAAAGAGTTCGTATGCGCTATGTGGATTTAATGGTTAGACCTGAAGCAAGAGAAATGTTGCATGTTCGATCTGAAGTTGTAGCAAGTATCAGAAAAAGTTTAACTTCAAGAGGTTTTGTTGAAGTTGAAACTCCAATGTTGCAAGTTTTACATGGTGGTGCAAATGCCAGACCATTTAAAACTCATATCAATGCTTATGACATGGAATTATTTTTAAGAATTGCACCAGAACTTTATTTAAAAAGATTACTTGTTGGTGGAGTTGATCAAGTTTTTGAAATTAATAGAAATTTTAGAAATGAAGGTGCAGATTCTTCACATAATCCAGAATTCACAATGCTGGAAATGTATCAAGCTTATAGTGATTACGACAAAATGAGAGAGTTAACTCAAAATTTAATTCAAGAAGCAGCTAAATCTGTTTATGGAAAAGAAATTGCAAGACATTGGGATGATGAAGGAAATCATAAAGAATTTGATATTAGTGGCAATTGGCCAGTAGTGAGAGTTTATGAAGGTTTAAGTAAAGCAATTAGTGAAGAAATAAATTCAGAAACTGATGAAAAAACTTTAAGAAATTATTGCGACAAATTAAAAATTTCTCATGATCCAAAATGGACTAGAGGACAAGTAGTTTTAGAACTTTATGAGCACTTATTAGAAGATAAAACAACTTTGCCAACTTTTTATTGCGACTTTCCAACCGATGTTGCTCCCTTAACTAGACAACATCGTAAAGATCCAAGAATGGCTGAGCGTTGGGATTTAGTTGCTTTTGGTGCAGAAATTGGTACTGGTTACACAGAATTAAATGATCCAATAGAACAAAGAAATCGTTTAGTTGCGCAAGCAAAACTTGCAGCAGGTGGAGATGTTGAAGCTATGCAAATTGATGATGATTTCTTAAGAGCTTTGGAATATGGCATGCCTCCAGCTGGTGGTCAAGGAATGGGAATTGATCGAGTATTAATGATGTTAACGGGCAGAGGAATTAGAGAAACAGTACTTTTCCCATTAGTTAAACCTCAATAAAATGTCAGAAATTCAAATAAGATCTGCAAAAACTAGTGATGTTTCAACAATTCGAAAATTAGTTGATACTTATGCTCCAGAAAGAAGATTACTTTCAAAAGCAACAGTAACTTTGTATGAAGCAGTTCCAGATTTTTTAGTTATTGAAAAAGATAATTCAATAATTGGGGCAGGAGCAGTTCACGTTCTCTGGGAAGATTTGGCAGAAGTAAGAACTGTAGCAATATTTCCTGAATTTAAAAATCAAGGATTAGGTTCGCAATTATTAACTGCTCTTTTAGAAAAAGCAAAAAATTTAGGTATTAAAAGAGTTTTTTGTTTAACTTTTGAAACAAAATTTTTTGCCAAACATGGATTTCAAGAAATTGAAGGAACACCAGTTGAACCAGAAATTTATCAACAATTACTGGAATCTTACGATGTTGGTGTTGCTGAGTTTTTGGATTTAGACAAAGTTAAACCAAATACTTTGGGTAACACCAGAATGATTAAACATTTGCAATAACTTTGCAAAAAGAAAGAAATCACTAAACCTGGTAGTCACGCTTACTTTCACCTACAACGTATAGGCGAATAAGCCTTGTAATTTAGGTTGAATTTGCTAAATAAATACAGACACGTACTATAGATATAGGAGAAAGTAACTTCTCCCAAAAGTTGAGTTAAGGTGGCTTAAGTTAAATGTTCGAAAGATTTACTGATCGAGCTCGTCGTGTAGTTGTTCTTGCCCAAGAAGAAGCACGCATGCTTAACCACAATTACATTGGCACAGAACATATTCTTTTAGGTTTAATACATGAAGGTGAAGGCGTTGCCGCTAAATCTTTAGAGTCCCTTGGAGTTTCTTTAGAATCTGTTAGATCTCAAGTTGAAGAAATAATTGGCCAAGGCCAACAAGCTCCATCAGGACATATTCCATTTACCCCAAGAGCTAAAAAAGTTCTTGAACTTTCTTTAAGAGAAGCATTACAACTTGGACACAATTACATTGGTACAGAACATATTCTTTTAGGTTTAATCAGAGAAGGCGAAGGAGTTGCTGCCCAAGTATTAGTAAAACTTGGAGCTGATTTAAACAGAGTTCGCCAACAAGTAATTCAATTACTTTCTGGTTACCAAGGTAAAGAACCATTAACTTCAGGAGCACCAAATGAAGGCACTCCTTCTACTTCTTTAGTTCTTGATCAATTTGGTAGAAATTTAACTCAAGCGGCACGTGATGGAAAATTAGATCCAGTAATTGGCAGAGAAAAAGAAATTGAAAGAGTAATGCAAGTACTTTCTCGTAGAACCAAAAACAATCCAGTTTTAATTGGAGAACCAGGCGTTGGTAAAACTGCAGTTGTTGAAGGTCTTGCCCAAATGATAGTTAGAGGAAATGTTCCAGAAACTCTTAAAGACAAACAGCTTTACACCCTTGATTTAGGTTCTCTAGTTGCAGGTTCTAGATATCGTGGAGATTTTGAAGAAAGATTGAAGAAAGTATTAAAAGAAATTCGTACTCGTGGCGACATTATTTTGTTTATTGATGAAATGCACACACTAGTTGGAGCAGGTGCTGCTGAAGGTGCAATTGATGCTGCTTCAATTTTGAAACCAATGCTTGCTCGCGGCGAACTCCAAACAATTGGTGCCACAACTTTAGATGAATACAGAAAATATGTGGAAAAAGATGCTGCGCTGGAAAGAAGATTCCAACCAATTCAAGTTCAAGAACCAAGCGTTACTCATGCTATTGAAATTCTTAAAGGGCTAAGAGATCGTTACGAATCTCATCACAAAGTAACAATTACTGATTCTGCTTTAGTTTCAGCAGCTACTTTGGCTGATCGATATATAAATGATCGACAACTTCCAGACAAAGCAATCGATTTAATTGATGAAGCAGGAGCTCGTTTAAGAATCAACAGAATGACAGCACCTCCTGATTTAAGAGAATTTGATAACAAAATTGCTGATGTGAGAAAAGAAAAAGAATCAGCGATTGATGCTCAAGATTTTGAAAAAGCAGCTGCTTTAAGAGATAAAGAAAAGACTTTAATAACGGAGAAAAATGAACGTGAACGTGAATGGAAAGCTGGAGATTTAGACGTAGTTGCTGAAGTTAATGATGATTTAATTGCTGAAGTTTTAGCAATGTCTACAGGAGTTCCTGTAGCAAAATTGACTGAAGCAGAATCCCAAAGATTACTTCGTATGGAAGAAGAATTACACAAACGCGTAATTGGCCAAGAAGATGCCATAAAAGCATTGTCTAAATCAATAAGAAGAACCAGAGCTGGATTAAAAGATCCAAAAAGACCTGGTGGATCATTTATTTTTGCTGGTCCTTCAGGTGTTGGAAAAACTGAACTTTCCAAAACTTTGGCCCAATTCTTATTTGGGGATGAAAATTCATTAATCATGCTTGATATGTCTGAATACTCTGAACGTCACACAGTTTCAAGACTGTTTGGTTCTCCTCCAGGATATGTCGGTTACGAAGAAGGCGGACAACTAACTGAAAAAGTTAGAAGAAAACCATTTTCTGTAGTTTTGTTTGATGAAGTTGAAAAAGCTCATCCAGATATTTTCAACTCTTTATTACAAATTTTGGAAGATGGAAAACTAACTGACTCACAAGGTCGCATGGTTGATTTCAAGAACACCGTAATCATCATGACTACAAACCTTGGCAGTAGAGATATTTCAAAAGGTGTAGGCCTAGGTTTTTCTGCCGGTGATGATGTCACAGGAAATTATGACCGCATGAAAGCCAAAGTTAATGAGGAATTAAAGCAACATTTCCGTCCAGAATTCTTAAACCGTTTGGATGATGTGATTGTGTTCCATCAATTAACAAAACCAGAAATCTTACAAATTGTTGACTTAATGGTTGCTTCTCTAGAAAACAGATTAAAAGACAAAGACATGGGAATCGTTTTAACTGAACAAGCAAAAGAATTGTTAGTTGATATGGGCTATGACCAAGCACTAGGCGCAAGACCAATGAGAAGAACAATTCAAAGAGAAATCGAAGATGTTTTGAGTGAAAAAATTCTGTTCGGAGAATTAAAAGCAGGAAGTTTGGTAGTTGTTGGAGTTGAAGGCAAAGCTGCTGATCCTGATAAAAAGACAAGTGATTCTAGAAAATTTACTTTCACAAGTGAAGCAAAACAAGCTTTACCAGATTCACCACCTGTAAATTCTGCTGCAGAATAATTTAAGAATTACTGATTTCTTTAGCGCGCTTAATTGCGGCTGTTAAAGCATCTTTCCAAATTTCTTTAAAATTATTCTGATCTAAATTTTCTAACGCTGCCAATGTGGTTCCTTTTGGTGAAGTAACTTTTTTACGTAATTCACTTACATCTTCATTTGAATTTTCAAAAAGATAAGCAGAACCTATAAAAGTATTGTTAACTAAAACTTGCGCAACGTCTTTTGATAAACCAAGTTCAATAGCGGCTTGAGTGATTGCTTCTGTGACATAAAAATAATAAGCAGGACCAGATCCTGAAGCAGCAGCAACTACATCAATCAAGTTTTCATCAACTACTACAATTTTTCCAATGCTTAAGAAAAGTTTTTGCGCAACTTCTAAATCATTTTCAGTTGCATTTGCACCCTTGGCTAAGCCAGTTACGCCTTTACCAACAAGTGCAGGCGTATTTGGCATAGCTCTTATAACTTTTACCTTGTTATCAAATATTTTTTCAATACTTTCGGTTTTTATCCCGACTGCTAAAGAAATCAAAAGAGCATTATTTTTTAGACTTATTTTTATTTCAGGTAAAACTTCTCCAATATTTTGAGGTTTTACTCCAAGAAATACCACATCGCAATCTTTTATGGTTTTAATGTTATTGCTTGCATTTACCTTAAATACTTGACTTATTTTTTTACTTGACTCTAAAGTTTTTGTGACTGCTAAAAGGTCATCTTTTGAGAATCCAGAAGTAATTAGGCCTTTCAATATGGCTTGACCCATATTGCCAGCACCAACAAACCCAATTTTCATAATTTTTCTGCTCTTTTATTGTGACTTAGATGATAAGACTACTTCTAACAATCAATTATTAATACAAGTAGGCTCTGATTTATGACCGAATTTACAGGGGAATTCCCTCGGAGTTGGATTGAATTTATTGATCCAGAGCATGATGAAACCATCATTAAAGCTGATTTAACTTGGCTAACTTCAAATTGGGAATGCATTTTTGGTCGAGGTTGCAAAGGTGTTGATAAATCAAATCCAAATGATGGTTGCTGCAATCAAGGTGCACATTTTTCTGAACCAAATGATAAAAAACGTGTAAGTAAATGGGTGGAAAAACTTACTCCAGATATTTGGGAAAAGATTAATTATTCAAAAAATAAAAAAAGTTGGACAGAATTTGAAGATGGTGCTGAAAAAACAAAAATTGTAAATGGCACATGTATTTTTATGAACTCTCCTGAATTTGCTGGTGGACAAGGTTGTGCATTGCATAAGTTAGCAATTGAAAAAAATGTAAAAACTACTGAAACAAAACCCGATGTTTGTTGGCAATTACCAATTAGAAGAAGTTATGAAACTAGAGAATACGAAAATGGCACAGATTATCAAGTAATAGTTATTGAAGAATACAGAAGAAAAAATTGGGGTAAAGGTGGAGAAACCATGGATTGGTATTGTTCATCTGATACAGAAGCTCATCAAGCGTTTGAACCTGTTTATATAAGTGAAAAAAATACTTTAATTGAATTAATTGGTAAAAAAAGTTATGAAATTTTGAAAAAACATTGTGATGAACGCGTTAGTTTAATAAAAACTTTGAAAAAACTTCCTGGAAGAAAAGCAAAACAAATTTTATTATCGATTAATCCTCATCCAGCAGATCAATTAGTGGAATAAGTACTTTTTTCACAATTTCCCCACCCCTTCTTTTTGACCCAATAGCATGTCCTAGTCTCGCTAATTACCCCCCTCCTCTCTTGTGCTAACAAGTACCGAAGATATACGGTTACATCACACGCAACTTAAGACTTAGGGAAGGTTTTAAGACGTGTAAGAAAGAGGCATCAAAAATGGCTTCAAGCCCTGAAAGACCTTTAGGCGAAGTTCGTTTCTTGACTGTGGCAGAAGTTGCCTCATCAATGCGAGTATCCAAGATGACTGTTTACCGCTTAGTGCATTCTGGAACCATGCCAGCTGTTCGAGTTGGTAGATCTTTCCGTGTTCCGGAAGCAGCAGTGTCTGAATACTTGCGCGAATCATTCGTAGAGGCTGGCTGATTTTCCCCTCAGCCAGCTTTCCCCACTTTAAGGTTGTGGATTTAAATAAAACCTCGAATCAAAGTCTTAGTTAAACCTGGTTGTCATCTTTGCGAAGACGCGATAAAAGTCATAACTGAAGTAAGTGAAGAATTAAATGAAACTTTTGAAGTAGTAGAAATTCAAGATAATCCAGAGTTAATGCAAAAATACGCTGAAGAAATTCCAGTTACATTTGTTGATGAAAAACAACATGATTTTTGGCGAGTAGATAAAGAAAGATTAAAAAAAGCCCTCCTTAATGTCTGATTTGTGAGAGGATTTGTGCTTTTTTGCACAAATGTGTAACTTGGTACATATGCCATCAAAACTCCCATCCTCAAAGTTAAGGATTGGCAGAACTCCAAAAATCTCTGAAGCAACAGTTTCAAGATTGCCTGCCTACTACCGAGCCCTTTCACAACTTGCTGATGCAAATCAAGTCAGAGTCTCATCTGAAGAATTAGCAGCACTTACTGGAGTTTCCAGTGCCATGCTTCGAAAAGATCTTTCCCATCTTGGTTCTTATGGAACAAGAGGAGTTGGCTACGACGTTGAATTTTTGCGTTATCAAATTTCTCGCGAAATGGGACTGAACAACGATTGGTCTGTAGTAATTGTGGGAGTGGGAAATTTAGGAAGAGCATTAGCTCACTACGGCGGATTTGGTTCCCGCGGATTTAAAGTTGTTGCATTAGTTGATGCAGATCAAACTTTAATTGGCACAAAAGTTAAATGTGGCGCTGAAGGAAAAACTGTTGAACTTTTAGTGCATGCCTTAAGTGATTTAGAAACTGTGATTAAAGAAACAAAAGCTCGTTTAGGAGTTGTAGCAACTCCTGCAGAAAGTGCTCAAGAAGTTTGCAATCGTTTAGTAAAAGCTGGAATTAGAAGTATTTTAAATTTTGCTCCAGTTCATTTAACTGTTAATGACGGAGTTGATGTAAGAAAAGTTGATTTAGCATCTGAATTACAAATACTTGCATTCCACGAACAACGAAAAGCTGTATAGGAAAGGTAAAAATTGACTAAGAAAAAAGTTATTGTGCTGCCCGTAAAATATGTTGCTGCAGGTCCAGGAGATCCACAACTAATAACCTTACGCGGAATTAATGCAATAAAAGAAGCAGAATTAATTATTGCTGATGTAAACACCATGGAAATTGCTACAACACATGCAAATGAAAATGCAGATGTAGTTGCAGCAGTTGATGAAGATGGCGTGCCAATGGCACCAGCTGTAAGAGCACGCATTGCAATTGATGCTGCAAAAGAAGGCGCAGTAGTAGTAAGACTTTGCGCAGGAGATCCTGTAGTTGAAGATGGTTTATCTGTTGAAGTTTCCACATTAGCTAAATCAAAAATTGAATTTGAATATATTCCTGGAGTATCACCAATTACAGCAGTTCCAACTCATGCAGGAATTTCTCTTTTTGCAAACAAAGGAAAAGAAGTTCACATCATTAATGGTTCAGAACCAATTGATTGGTCACTGCATTTAGATCCAAATATTCCAATTGTGATTATTAATGCTGCAGATAAAGCACCAGCAATTGCAAGCGCACTTATTGCTCGCGGTCGCGATGCTGCAACTCCAATTTCAGTCACACGTGATGGAAGCACCACAGATCAAAGAACAATTGTTTCAACTCTAGAAAATATTGCTGTTGTTGCAAAAGCTGCCAGACAATCTGGTCCTGGAGTAATAGTTGTGGGCGATGCAATTAACCATCGTGACAAATACCAATGGTTTGAAAACAAACCGTTGTTTGGTTGGAAAGTATTAGTTCCTCGTACCAAAGAAGATTCAGAAGATTTTCAAAAAATGTTGGCAGTCTATGGAGCAGTTTCAAATGAAGTTCCCACAATTTCAGTTGAACCACCAAGAACTCCACAACAAATGGAAAGAGCAGTTCATGGTTTAGTTTCTGGAAGATTTCAATGGGTTGTCTTTACTAGCACAAATGCAGTAAGAGCTGTTAAAGATAAATTTATTGATTACGGTTTGGATGCAAGAGCTTTTGCTGGATTAAAAGTTGCAGCAATTGGTCAACAAGTTATTGATGCTCTTGTTGAATTTGGTGTTAAACCTGATTTATTTCCAGTAAAAGAACATAATTCAGAAGGTTTATTAGAAGTATGGCCAAAATATGATCAAGTATTAGATCCAATAAATCGCGTATTTTTACCACGAGCAGATATTGCAACTGAAACTTTAGTTGAAGGAATGCAAGCTAAAGGTTGGGAAGTAGAAGACATAGTTGCATTTAGAACTGTAAGAGCAGCACCACCTCCTGCCCACACAAGAGAACAAATTAAAACTGGTGGATTTGATGCAGTGCTATTTACTTCAGCAAGCACAGTGAGAAATCTTGTTGGAATTGCTGGAAAACCACATGCTTCAACAGTTGTTGCAGTTATTGGTCCACAAACTGCACAAGCTGCGCAAGAGCATGGTTTAAGAGTGGATGTGCAAGCAGAATCTCCAAATGTTTCTGTACTAATTGATGCGTTAGCAGAGCATGGAGAAAAACTTCGTGTAGCTGCAATTGAAAATGGCGACAACGTGTGGCGTCCAAGCAAACGCCGCGGTTCAATGCGTCGTAGACACTAAGAAGTAGTTATGGCACAAAAAACCCAAGTCCACGTCTTAAGACATGGGGAAGTTTTTAATCCAGAAAAAATTCTTTACGGAAGATTACCTGGCTATAAACTTTCTGAACTAGGTTTAAAAATGGCAGATAGAGCTGCAGATTTTTTTAAAGACAAAAATATTTCTTTAGTAGTTTCATCTCCATTAGAAAGAGCACAACAAACAGCGTTACCAACTGCAAAACAACATAATTTAGGTATTGATACAGATGATTTATTAATTGAAGCAGAAAATGTTTTTGAAGGTAAAAAAGTTTCTGTTGGTGATGGAGCATTACGAGAACCTAAGAATTGGTGGCATTTAAGAAATCCAATAACTCCTTCTTGGGGAGAACCTTATAAAAAAGTTGCAGAAAGAATGCGTACCGCAATTTTTTCTGCAAGAGATGTTGCTAAAGGTAAAGAAGCTTTACTTGTTTCACATCAATTACCAATTTGGATTGCAAGACTATCGGCAGAGGGAAGATCATTTGTGCATGATCCAAGAAAAAGGCAATGCAGTTTGGCAAGTGTCACTACATTTATTTTTGATGGAGATTCTTTAGTTGCAGTTGAATACCAAGAACCAGCAGCAGATCTATTAAAAGATGCAAGCAAAATTTCTGGGGCGTAGTTTCAAATTACTTGTTATTTCATTATTAATAACATCTTGTTCTACTCCAGTTTCAAATATTTCAAGTGATTCAGAATCTGGATTTGTGTCAGGTGATGGAACTTCTATTTTTTTAAACAAGAATGAAAGAAAACCAGCGCCAGAATTAAGTAATGTTGAATTTCTATCTTCTGAAATAGATTTAAAAACTTTAAAAAATAAAGTTGTTTTGATAAATGTTTGGGGTTCTTGGTGTAGTCCATGCCGCAAAGAAGCTCCAGAATTGGAGGAACTCTATTTAAAAAATAAAGCAGATAATGTGGAATTTATTGGAATAAACATTAGAGATTCAAAAATTTCAGCAACAAGATTTATCGAAAATTTTTCAATAACCTATCCAAATATTTTTGATCGAGATGGAAAACTATTACTTGGCTATAAAGACTCATTACCTGCAAATGCGATTCCTTCCACAATTTTGATTGATAAAAATGGTCTTGTTGCAGCAAGACAACTTGGCCCAATAAATAAATCATTGATTCAAGGTTTTATTACGGAGTTAGTAGAAGAATGAATTTAATTACAGATGGTTCACTTTTTCTAGCGATTTTTGTAGCTTTTTTTGCTGGCATAATTTCATTTCTATCTCCTTGTGTATTGCCTCTTGTTCCAGGATATTTATCAGTAATTACTGGTTTAAGTAATGAGCAGAATAAAAAAATAACTAAATCAAAAGCAGTTTTAGCAACTTTACTTTTTATTCTTGGTTTCAGTTTAGTTTTTGTGACAATAGGAATGTTTTTTGGAAGTTTAGGAGGATGGCTACTTTCCAATATTCAAATTTTAGAAAGAGTTTTTGGTTTTGTAATCATTTTGTTGGGTTTAAGTTATTTAGGTTTTTTAAATTTATTTAATAAAGAATATAAAATTAAAGTCAAAACAAGACAAGGACTTTTTGGTGCTTTTGTTTTAGGTTTTGTGTTTTCTCTCGGATGGACTCCATGTATTGGTCCAACATTGGCAGCAGTTCAATCATTAGCATTTAGTGAGGCAACTTTATTTCGTGGCGCAATTTTATCTATGTTTTATTCAATCGGTTTAGGTATTCCATTTATTTTATTAACAATACTTTTTGAAAAATCTTTAAAGACCATTAAATGGTTAAGACAAAAGCAAAAATTATTCATAACACTTGGCGGAATTTTATTAATTATTCTTGGTTTACTTTTAGTTACTGGATTATGGAATTTAGTTAGCATTGAGTTACGAGTATTTATGGCAGGATTTAGGCCAGTTCTATGACCAGAAAACAAATCTCAGCAAAACAAAGAACAGAAACAGTTTTGCCACCTTTAAATTTTTTGGGATTTACAAGGTGGATGTGGCGACAACTAACCAGTATGAATACGGCTTTACTTTTACTTTTATTTGTAGCTTTAGCTGCTATTCCTGGATCAATATTGCCGCAAAAAACTGCCTCTTTGATAAGAGTGAACAATTGGAAAGCTGAAAATCCAGATCTTGCTTCTTTATTTGAAAATATAAGTTTTTTTGATGTTTATGGCTCAGTCTGGTTTTCTGCCATTTACATTCTTTTAATGATTTCAATTATTGGATGCGTAATTCCTAGATTAAAAGTTTATTTTGAAAACTGGAGAGAAAAGCCATCAAAAACACCTAATAATATTTCTAATTTTTCAAATTATCAAAAAGTGAAAATTAATAAAATTTCTTTAAAAAAAATAGAACAAATATCTTTAAATAATGGATGGAGAACTTATTTAAATAATAATTCTTTGACAATTGAAAAAGGATTTAGTAGAGAAGCCGGAAATTTACTTTTTCATTTCAGTTTAATAATTATTACAGTAGCTTTGGCGTTCGGAGCATTATTTAGTTATCGCGGAACAGTAGTGGTTAAAGAAAACACTGGTTTTTCAAATACGATAACTCAATATGACGATTTTAGAGCTGGTAGGTTTTTTTCTGAAACTCAATTACCAAATTTCTTTTTTACCTTAAATGACTTCATAGTTGATTTTGAACGAAGTGAAATTCAAAGAGGGGCTCCAAGAAAATTTGAAGCAAACATTACTTTAAATAATGAAGAGACATTTAATGTATATGTGAATAAACCAATTAATATTTTAGGCACAAAAATCTTTTTAACTGGTCATGGCTATGCACCAGTGATTACCGTTAAGAATAAAAATAACCAAATTTTATTTTCAGATTCCGTCGTATTTTTGCCTCAAGATGGAAATTTTTCTTCAACAGGTGTTGTGAAAATTCCAGATACAAATCCACAGTTAGGTATTGAAGCAAGATTTTTACCAACCGCAACAGTTGATCCAGTAACAGGACCTACTTCTACTTTTCCAGCTTTAGATAATCCTGAAATTTTTATGTCATTGTGGCAAGGAGATTTAGGGGTTAACTCAGGAATTTCACAAAGCATTTACAAACTAGATACCTCAAAAATGACCCAAATTGGTTTAGAGGAATTAAGTCCAGGTCAATCTTGGATAACAGATAGTGATTATGTGATTAGTTTTGATGGAATTAAACAGTTTGTTTCTTTTCAAATTGCCTATGAGCCAGGAAGATTCGTAGCACTGGTGGGAGCAGTTCTTGCCATGGTGGGCATGATTTTTGGTTTAGGTGTGCAAAGAAGAAAAATCTTTATCAAAATGCCTGCTAAATCTTCATCTAGTAATGTAATTGAAATAGCAGGAATAGCAAAAGAAAATCACAACTTAGAGAAAGATATTTTGAAATTGTTGAGTGAATTGGGATTAAAGAAAAGTATGAAAGTAAGTAGAGAAATATGAATTTGAATAATTTAAGTAATCTTTTTGTTTATTTCTCCATATTCATCCTGGCTATAAATTTAGTATTATTTTCATTTTCCTTAACACAAAACAAAAAAAGTAAAATTACAAATGTTGCTATGAGCCTAACTTGGCTAATTGGATTATTTTTAGTAATTGCTTTAATTCTTCGTGGAATCGCTGCCCAACGTGCACCTTGGGGAAATATGTATGAGTTTGCAGTTTCATCAGTTACTGCAGTAATCCTTACTTTCATTATTGTTTCTATAAAGAAAAATATTCAATGGTTGGGTATTTTTATAACAGTTCCTTCAATAATTTTATTAGGACTTGCAGTAATTGTGTTATATACAGAATCTGGTCCACTAGTTCCAGCACTAAAATCAACTTGGCTTTGGATTCACGTAAGTTCAGCAATAATTTCTTACGGTGCATTTTCTTTAAATTTTGGATTATCGATAATTTATTTACTAAAGAAAAAAAATAAATTAAAGTCATTACCTAGCTTAGATAGAATTGATGATTTTTCTTACAAAGTTGTTTTGTTTGCTTTTCCAATTTGGACTTTTTCAGTTATTTCAGGAGCCGTATGGGCAGAAAATGCTTGGGGAAGATATTGGGGATGGGATCCAAAAGAAACTTGGGCATTTATAACTTGGATTATTTATGCGGCTTATTTACATTCCAGAGTCACAATTGGCTGGAAAGGAACGAAATCAGCTTGGCTTGGAATTGCAGGATATACCGCAATAATTTTTAATTTCTTTGTTATAAATATTTGGGTCACAGGACTTCATAGTTACGCAGGTATTTAAATGAAAAGCATTTTTTCCTACACTTTTTTAAGATTATTGATATTACTTTCATTCACAGCGGTTGGATATTTAGTTGGATTAAGAGATTTAACTTTAATTGTGGTTGCTTTTCTAGCCTCTGGAATTGTTAGTTTATTTGTATTAAATAATTCAAGGGATCAATTCTCAAGTTCTATTTCGCAGTTTTTCCAAAAAATTAATAAAAGAATAGATGCAGCTGGTGAAAAAGAAGATAAGAACTTAGAAAATTAAACAGCTTCTAAATAAAACGATAATCCGATTAATAAAGAATAAAAAAGTTGAGTTTGACCAGTAACTACAAGAACAGGTATTAAATCTTTTCCCACAGCCTTGTTTCGCACTTTTTTAATTGCATCATATGCAAATGGAAAACTTGCTAAATAAAATGGGATTAAATTGTATGAAGAATTATTTATTTGATTTATCAAAATTTGAATTAAAGGAAATACGTAAGCAAGTATTAGTAAAGTAATAAACAAATATCTAGTTTTTTTATCACCAAGTTTTACAGCCAGAGTAATTTTATTATTTTGTTTATCCTTTTCCCTATCACGAAGATTATTCGCAACTAAAATTGCAGTTGCAAAAAAACCCATAACAAATGCATAAATTAGAAAATAAGTTTTGAAATATAGAGTTTGGGAGAAAATGGTTCCTAATGTAGCAACTAATCCAAAAAATATAAAGACAAATATTTCTCCTAATCCAAGATAGCCATATGGTTTTGGCCCACCGGTATAAGTCCATGCAGAAACTATGGCAATGGCACCAAGAATTAAAAACCACCATTGTTTTGTTTCAATGGTGATTAAAAGACCTGCAAATGCTGCGATTAAGAAAAATATGTAAGCAGCATTTTTAACTGAATTTGCTGATGCAAGTTTTTGGCCAACTAATCTAACCGGGCCAACTCGATCTGTATCTGTTCCTTTAATTCCATCCGAGTAATCATTAGCGAAATTTACTCCAATTTGAATTGAGATACTTACGATTAAAGCAAGCAGAGCAATATAAAAGTTAAATGATTTTTCAAAATTGGCAATTGCCCAAGCAACAATGACTGGTGAAATAGCTGCACCTAATGTTTTTGGTCTAGATCCCTGAATCCAAATTTTTAAACTTGTCATCTAAGTGAATCTATATCAACTTTGCCATTAGGTAATAATGGAATCTCTTGCACATTTTTGATTATTCTCGGAACTGCAGCTTTACCTAATTCTTTTTCAATGGATTTTTGGATTACCGATATTTCGCAATTTCCAACAATTACTGCTGCAACAATTGCACCCCATTTTTCATCAGGTATTGAAAAAACTACAGCATCTTCAATTCCTAATTGATCTTTAATTACATTCTCTATCGCGTGCAAAGAGACATTATTTCCTCCAGAAATTACTATGTCGTCATTTCGTCCAATTACTTTTAATTCACCATTTTTTAAACTTCCTAAATCTTTGGTCAAAACCCAATCATTACTAAAGGTTGATTGATTTAATTTGTTTATTTCATTAGTTTTACCGTGATAACAAGTTGCATTTGAATCACTCTTAATTGCAATTTGTCCAACTCCATCACTTGCAGGATGATCTATTCGAATCAAAACATTATTTAAAGCAAATCCATCCCAAACTACCCCACCACAAGTCTCCGTCATTCCATAAGTTCTAATTAAATTAACTCCATCATTTTTTAATTGTTCATAAAGTGAATTTGATATTTGTCCACCACCTATGAGTATCGCGTCAAATTTTTTCAATGTTTCTGTGTGTCCTTGAGAAACTAAAGTTGAAAGCTGAGCGTTTACTAGTGAAGTTCTTACCTTTTTGTTTTTTGATAGGACTTCCATTGCCTTGGCAATAAATAAATCTGGATTGAATTTGTCAGATTCATCAAGGCCGTATATCCAATTTTGATTACTGATGATTGCTCTTGCCAAAACCATTAAACCTCCAATAAATGCTGGATTTATTGCAAGTATCCAATCTGCTGAATCATTAAACATTTGATTTGTTTTATTAGCAGCATTTACTAATGCTTTACTGGAAATTTCAACAGCTTTTGGGTTACCAGTAGTTCCACTTGTGCAAACGATTAGTCCTGATTCGATTTTGCATTCATCTTGAGTAGATATTGCATCTTCATATCTTCTTGTCACTTTTTCACTTTTTGAAAATGGAACGATTGCGCTAACTTCTTTTTCATTTAAAGAATTAGAAATAGCCCTGCTTACTTCATGGGCAGCCTTACTGCCCATTGGTAACAAAAGTCGATTTGGAAAGATAAGAGTCATCAATACCTAAGCGTAGAGAGTGAATCATTTCAAGTGAGTAATGAACCAGGAAAGACAACAATAGTTCCAGCCTTGAATTGGCAAGCCCAAGGACAATGGCGCGATATTGAGTATCACGTTGCTGAAGGTATTGCCAAGATAACCATCAATAGACCTGAAAAAAGAAATGCATTCAGACCACAAACAGTTTCTGAATTAATTAAAGCTTTTGATATGGCTCGTGACGATAACGAAGTTGGCGTAATCATTCTTACTGGAAAAGGTGATCTGGCTTTTTGTTCAGGCGGTGATCAAAGTATTAGAGGCGATGACGGTTACATGGGAGATGACGAAGTTGCGCAAAAAGGAATTGGTCGTTTAAACGTTTTAGATTTACAAGTTCAAATTCGAAGATTGCCTAAACCAGTTATTGCAATGATTGCAGGTTATGCAATTGGTGGAGGACATGTTTTACATGTTGTATGTGATTTATCAATTGCAGCAGAAAATGCAAAGTTTGGTCAAACTGGTCCAAGAGTTGGATCATTTGATGGTGGATTTGGATCAAGTTTGCTATCCAGACAAATTGGATTGAAACGTGCAAAAGAAATTTGGTTCTTAACAAGACAATATGATGCAAAAACTGCTCTTGAGTGGGGATTAGTAAACGCAGTTGTTTCTTTACAAGATTTAGAAAAAGAAACAGTTAAATGGGCTAAAGAAATGCTTCAACTTTCTCCACTGTCTTTACGTTTACTAAAAGCATCTTTTAATGCATCAGATGATGGATTAGCAGGTGTTCAGCAATTAGCTGGAGATGCCACATTGCTTTATTACATGAGCGAAGAAGCACAAGAAGGCAGAAATGCATATAAAGAAAAAAGAAAGCCAGATTTTAAGAAATTTCCAAAACGTCCGTAACTTTTATTCATGGAAATTTTAGAAAAAAATAAAGCTTTACAAGATATTAAAACTTTTCGTGTTGATTTGAATCAACCAATGAAAAATAATTTTTATCGAGAAGGTGTACTAATTAATGGGGAGTATGGCTGGGCAGAATTTGCGCCATTTCCACATCACTCGGTAGAGCATTCCTCAAGATGGCTTCAATCTGCTTTAGAAATGGCATGGACAAAATTACCTGAACCAAAACTTACAAAAGTAAAAACTAATGCAATCGCGGTTTCAGATGATTTAGAAAATGTAATAGAAGCAGTAAATAAAAGTGGTTGTAAAACTTTAAAAATAAAACTTAGTGGAAAGAATATTGATCAAGAAGTTAGTAATCTTAGAGAAATATCTGTAAACATTCAAAATATTAAATTTAGAATAGATTTTAATGGAGAATTGACTTTAGACGACGCCGTTTCATTTAGTAATAAATCTGAAGGTTTACCTATTGAATACATAGAACAACCTTGTAAAACTTTGAAAGAAATTAAGGAATTAAAACAAAAAATTAAAACCCCAATAGGAATTGATGAAAGTTTTAGATTAGAAAAAGATATTTTAAATGAAGATTTTATTAATGAAATTTTAAAAAGTTGTGATTATTTGATCGTTAAAGTAATACCTATTGGAGGAATTACTAGATTTTTGAAACTTCGAGATCTTCTAGCTCCCAGGTTTAATAGAATAGTGATTTCAGGATCCATGGATACAAGTGTTGGACTATATTTGTCCACTTTGGCTCAATCAATTATGGAACCTATTACAGGTTTAGCTGCAGGAGTTGGAACTGGAATGTTACTTAAAAATGACGTGACAACAAGTTCCGTTTTGCCTATAAATGGTTTAGTTGATGTAAAGAGATTAAGTGTCGATATTGAAAATATTGTTGAAAGTCCAAATGAGAATGAATTAATTCAAAAATTGAATGAGTGCTTTGATTTTGGTAGAAACAATGGATGGTTCTAGTGACTGAAAATACAAGTCAGCCGGCATCTGCTTTAACTGCCGAATTAATTGTCCAACAATTAATCGAAAACGATGTCAATTTTGTTGCGCTGTCTCCTGGTTCAAGAAATGGCCCAATTTCTCTTGCACTCATCCAAGCTGAAAAAGATGGATTGATAAAAGTTGGTGTACGTATTGACGAAAGATCGGCAGCCTATCTTGCATTAGGTGCAGCAATTGCAAGTGGAAAACCTAGCGCAGTTTTAACAACTTCAGGAACTGCTGTTGCAAATCTTTTTCCAGCAGTTGTTGAAGCTAAATATTCAGGAATTCCTTTAATAGTTTTGTCAGCAGATAGACCAGCTTCAGTTCAAGGAACAGGAGCAAACCAAGTCATTGTGCAACGAGAAATTTTTGGCAACTATGTTTCTAGAAGTATCGAAGTTGCGTCTGAGTCATTAAATATAGAAACTAATTCGGCTAGAGAAGCGATAAAAGATCGAATTAACTCAGTTATTTCTATTGCTTCGAAAAATAGAGTGCCTGTTCACTTAAATATAACTTTAGGTGAACCTTTGGTTCCAACACAAAAATTTAAATTTTCAAAAGCAAAAATGGTTAGTTCAACTAATACAAATTTTTCTGAAAATATTTTGACTGAATACTTAGGCAAAAAAGGAGTAATAGTTGCTGGTGGCACTAATTTAGAGTATTTAAATTATGCAAAAGATTTATCTAATTCTCTTGACTGGCCAGTAATAGTTGAACCACCGCATGCTTGTGTTGGTGAAAATATGATTTCTAATTCTTCTGTCGTACTAGGATTGAAAAAAAATGAATTAAAGCCTGAAGTAGTTTTAACAATCGGTAGAGTTGGTTTGTCAAGACAAGTATCAGAATTAATTAAAAATTCTCCAACAGTTGTTTCATGCGCTCTACCTAACGTTATTATAAATTCAACTGCTAAACAAAAAATTTCTGGTTTATTTAGAGTTCCGGTAAAGCAACAAAATCAAAACTGGCTAAAACTGTGGAAAGATTCAGGCTTAATAATTTTTGAAAAAATTCAAAAAATTCTTAAAAGTCATTCAAAATTATCAAATTTACATGTTGTAAATTATTTAATTCAAAATTTACCTAAAGATTCTCATATTCATTTATCTTCAAGTTATGCTGCTAGAGATTTTGATTTATTAATTTCACCCTTCTACCAGTCAGCTTTTTCAAATGGTGAAGTTAGCGTTTCCATGAATAGAGGTGTGAATGGAATTGATGGAGTCGTTTCTACTGCTATTGGAGCATCCCTTGTAAATAACAAACCGACTTTTGCATTTTTAGGAGATATTGCTGCAATACATGATTTAAACAGTTTCATAATTCCAAAATTAGAAAAAACTCCCGATATTACTTTCATAATCACAGATAACAATGGAGGTGGAATTTTTAATACATTAGAGCAATCCGGTGTAGAAGATTTTGAAAGAGTTTATGGAACACCAACAGATATTGATTTGTTTAAATTATTTAATAATTTAAATATTGAAGTTCTTGAGGTTAATAACATTAATGAGTTGAGTAACTTGATTTCTAAATCTTCTGGAATGAAAGCAATTATTGTAAAAATTGAATCAAGAGAAACAGAAGCTCAATTAAGAAAAGAAATTTTAGTTAGTTAATGCATTTCGCATTGCGCTAAATTTTGCATTAGATTCTATTAATTCATCAGCTGCTGTTGAACCAGCAACTATTCCACATCCTGCAAATAATCTTGCAGAATTTTCATTAATTTCTGCACACCTTAAAGCAATGCCTAGTTCACCATCACCTTTTGAATTTATCCACCCAACAGGGCCTGTGTATCGATTTCGTTTCATTCTTTCTAATTCATTAATTAATTGTTTTGCTCTACCAGTTGGTGTGCCACAAATTGCAGCAGTTGGGTGAAGACTTCCAGCAAGAACTAATGCAGGTGCTGAGTCGACTAAAGTTCCTGAAACATCAGTAGCAAGATGTGCAACATTTGCAAGACGTAAAACTTTAGGAGCTTTTGGGATATTCATGTCTGTGCAATGAAGAGCTAATGCTGTTGCAACAGAACTAACTGCAAACTCGTGTTCTTCTAAATCTTTTCCACTTTGAAGTAGAGCAAATTCTAATTCAAAGTCTGTTGCAGAATCATCTCTTTTAATTGTTCCAGCTAAGACTCTTGATAAAACTTGATCTGAAGTTTTTCTCACTAAAAGCTCAGGTGTTGCACCAATTAATCCATCTACAGAAAAAGTCCAGCATTCAGGAAAATCATTACTTAAATTAAGTAATACTTTTCTAACATCAATTTTTTTATCACTTTTTGCATTTAAATCTCTTGTCAAAACTACTTTGTCTAATTCTTTGTTATTAATTCTTTCAACAGCTTTTTCAACTGCGCTTTGCCATTCTGCAACAGAAATGGAACCATCGCTCCAAGTAATATTGTGTGGCTCTAAATTAATATTTGTAGCAGAGAATATGTCCTCTTTAATTTTGTCGATATCTTGATTTCCAATAACCGTTAACCAAGTTGTTTGAGAATCTTGGCCGATAATAATTTTTGGGACCTTAACAACACTTGTATCCTCAATTTCATAAGAAAATGAAACAAATGCAATTGCCCCAGATCCAGAAGTTTGTACTTCGTCTCTTATTGCACAGTTATCAATAAAATTTTTCCACCATTTATGAGCTCTAGAGAATCTTTCTTTACCGCTAAATTCAGCTTCAGATGTAATGCCCCAAGCAACTAAACCTTGATTATTTCTCACCCAAGAAAAAATTTCATTTGTTGGTTTATCTGGCAGAAGTTCTAATAGATTGAGTTTTTTACTTAGTGCAATTGTGCGAATAGTGGTTGTCGAAAAATTTTCTATTTTGGTTTGATTCGACATGTTCCTAGACTACGACTGAGTTAAAAATTGTGCCACAAGTGGCAAAAATTCCTGGGGCTGACAGAATTAGATTATGGCTAAAGCAACACTTGCAAAAAAACCACATGAAGTTGCAGAAATGTTCAATCGTGTGGCAGCAAAATATGACATTACAAACGATGTTTTGGCTTTAGGTTTTACATACTCTTGGCGAAAAGCTACTAATTCTATTTTGAATCCAAAATATGGAGAGGTAATTTTAGATTTAGCTGCAGGAACTGGAACTAGTTCAAAAGCTTTTACAAAATCTGGTGCAAAAATCATCTCTTGTGATTTCTCAATTGGAATGTTGCAAGAAGGTAAGAAACGTTATCCAAAATTAAATTTTTCTGCAGGAGATGCACTTTCTTTACCTTTCCAAGATGAAACTTTTGATGCAGTCACAATCTCTTTTGGAATTAGAAATGTTAATAATGTTGAAAAAGCTTTAACTGAAATGCTTAGAGTAACTAAAAAAGGTGGAAGAATCGTAATTTGTGAGTTTTCAACTCCCACAATAAAAATATTTAAAAATATTTATATGGAATATTTGATGAAAGCACTTCCAGCAATTGCAAAAAAGACTTCTTCAAATCCTGATGCTTATGAGTATTTGGCAGATTCGATCAGAGCCTGGCCAAATCAACAAGATTTTTCAAGTCAATTAAAACAAGCAAACTGGAATAATGTTGAATGGAAGAATCTAACTGGCGGAATTGTTGCAATTCACAAAGCAGAGAAAAGTAAATAATGACAAATAAATCAGACGTAATAGTTGTAGGTGCTGGTCCAGCTGGAAGTGCAACTGCATTTCATTTAGCAAAACAAGGTTTAAATGTGACTTTATTTGAAAAAACCAGTTTTCCAAGAGAAAAAGTTTGTGGCGATGGTTTAACTCCAAGAGCTGTGAAACAAATACTAGATATGGGAATTGAGCCAACTAAAGAAAATGGTTGGTTACGAAACAAAGGTTTAAGAGTTATTGGCGGGGGACATCGTTTAGAGCTTGATTGGCCAGATGTTGATGGTTTTCCCAATTATGGATTAGTAAGAACAAGAGCAGATTTTGATGAACTATTAGCAAGAACAGCTCAAATACAAGGTGTTAATTTATTTGAAAAAACTAGAGTTACTGGACCAATTTTTGATTCAACATCAGGAAAAGTAATTGGTGTAAATATAAAAAAGGAAGATGGAAATGTAGAACAACATTTTGCACCAGTTGTTGTTGCCTCTGATGGAGTTTCAAGTCGAATGGCATTAGCTCTTGGATTAGAACGCAGAGATGATCGTCCAATGGGTGTAGCTGTTAGAACTTATTACAAAAGCACAAGAAGTGATGACGATTATTTGGAATCTTGGCTTGAATTAAGAGATCAAAATAAATTATTGCCAGGTTATGGCTGGATATTTGGAATGGGTGATGGAACTTCCAATGTTGGTTTAGGAATATTAGATTCTTCTCCTGTATTTCAAAGTATTGATTACAAAGATTTGTTAAAACGATGGCTTGATCAAACTCCAGAAGAATGGGGATTTAGAGACCACAACATGACTCAACCTGTAAGAGGTGCTGCACTACCAATGGGATTTAATCGTCAACCACATTATGCAAAAGGAATGATTCTGGTTGGTGATTCTGGCGGAATGGTTAATCCATTTAATGGAGAAGGAATCGCATATGCCATGGAAACTGGTCAAGTTGCAGCAGATGTTATTTCTAAATCTTTGAAAGCTAAATCAGAATTTGAAAGAGAAAAACAATTACATCAATATCCAATTGTTTTAAAAGATAGATTAGGTGGCTATTACACATTAGGAAGAGTGTTCGTAAAACTAATTGGAAATCCACAAATAATGCAAGTTGCAACCAAATATGGAATGGCATCTAAGCCATTAATGCGATTTACCTTAAAACTTTTAGCAAATCTTTACAGCACTTCAGGAAAGACAAAGTCCGATCGAATTATTACTGCACTGACAAAGATTGCTCCTGCTGCTTAAATTTTGTAACTTGAGTAACAAGAGCATTGGCACAAATGCACAAGTGGAAAGAGATTGCAGGTCTTGGCAAGCCAATAAATAGTCAAAGAATAGACTTCATGGAGTAAGTGAATCTCTGAACAAACTCGTTTGAAAATCAGTAGGGGAGATTTGATGAATACTGCCTGGCCCATAGTTGGTCTTGGTGCATTGGCATTTGGATTCGCAGTATTTTCAATTGTGGCTGGCGCTTTAGCCGGACCTAAAACTTATAATCGCGCAAAACTTTCTGCTTATGAATGTGGAATTGAACCAACACCACAACCAATTGGTGGTGGAAGATTTCCAATTAAGTACTACTTAATAGCAATGCTTTTTATTATTTTCGATATTGAAATTGTTTTTCTTTATCCATGGGCAGTTTCATTTGATCAACTTGGTTTATTTGGTGTTGTGGAAATGCTTTTATTTATTGGAACTGTTTTTATTGCGTATGCCTATGTTTGGCGTCGTGGTGGACTTGAGTGGGAATAAAAAATGGGTATTGAAGAAAAATTACCAAGTGGAGTTTTATTAACTTCAGTTGAAAAACTTGCAGGTTATGTAAGAAAAAATTCTTTGTGGCCAGCAACATTTGGTTTAGCTTGTTGTGCGATTGAAATGATGGCAACAGGTGCAGGACGCTATGACTTAGCAAGATTTGGTATGGAAGTTTTTCGCGCAAGCCCAAGACAAGCAGATTTAATGATTGTGGCAGGACGTGTAAGTCAAAAAATGGCTCCAGTATTGAGACAAATTTATGATCAAATGGCAGAACCAAAATGGGTTTTAGCTATGGGAGTTTGTGCATCAAGTGGAGGAATGTTTAACAATTACGCAATTGTGCAAGGCGTAGATCACGTTGTGCCAGTTGATATGTATTTACCGGGTTGTCCGCCAAGACCTGAAATGTTATTAGATGCAATTTTAAAAATTCATGATCAAATTCAAGACATGAAACTTGGAAAACAAAGACAAAAAGAAGTAATAACTTTAGAAGATAAATCTTTGAAAGAAGCACCTTTAATTGAATTGAAAGGGCTTCTTTCATGAGCGAAAATGAAATTGTAAATCCGAATGAAACTCCAATATTAAAAAATGTAATTAAAGGTGCATTTGGAAGTTCAACTCAATCAGGTGACACATCTGGTTTTGGAGGATTAGTAACCACAATTTCTCAAACTCCAAGTGCGCAAAGACCTTATGGAAGTTACTTTGATCAAATAGCAGATGCCTTAGCTAGAGCTTTAAAAGAAGAAGGTTTAACTTTTGAACAATGTGTAGAAAGAGTAATTGTTCAAGCAGATCAATTAACTTTTATTGTAAAAAAAGAACATTTATTAAAAGTAGCTCAATTACTAAGAGATGATTCAGAATTGCGTTTTGAAATGTGCATGGGCGTAACTGGAGTTCATTGGCCTAAAGAAAAAGATAGAGAATTACATGCAATTTATCCTTTTGTATCAATTACTCACAACAGAAGAGTTTTAGTTGAAGTTGTAACACCAGATTCAAATCCTCGTATTCCCTCAATAACTTCTATATATCCATCTAATAATTGGCATGAAAGAGAAACTTATGACTTTTTTGGAATTATTTTTGATGGTCATCCTGCATTAACCAGAATTGAAATGCCAGATGATTGGGTTGGACATCCGCAAAGAAAAGATTATCCACTTGGTGGAATTCCAGTGGAATATAAAGGTGCAGTTATTCCTGCTCCAGATAATAGAAGGAATTATCACGGATGAGCACTGATATTTTTTCTGGTTCTTATGAAACAACTCAAGGACGTGTTTACACACTTTCAGGTGGAGATTGGGACACGGTTTTAGGTGCACCAACTGGTGAACGTGAACGCATTGTTGTCAACATGGGACCACAACATCCTTCAACGCACGGTGTACTTCGTTTAATTCTTGAATTAGATGGCGAAACTGTTACTGAAGCAAGATGTGGAATTGGTTATTTGCACACAGGTATTGAAAAAAATATGGAATTTAGAAACTGGGTACAAGGAACAACTTATGTAACCAGAATGGATTACTTATCACCAATCTTTAATGAAACTGCATATTGTTTAGCAGTTGAAAAATTATTAGGAATTACCAACGATATTCCAGATAGAGCAAATACCATCAGAGTTTTGATGATGGAATTAAATCGTGTTTCTTCCCATTTAGTAGCTCTTGCAACAGGCGGTATGGAACTTGGCGCTTTAACTGCCATGACAAATGGTTTTAGAGATCGTGAATTAATTTTAGATATTTTTGAAATGATTACTGGTCTTCGAATGAATATGGCATATGTCAGACCTGGTGGGGTAGCAATTGATTTACCTCAAGGTGCTGAGAAAAAAATAGAAGAAACTATAAAACTTCTAAGAACCAGATTAAAAGATAATTACAACTTGCTTGTCGATAACAGTGTTTGGACTGCAAGAACTAAAGGAATTGGAGTTCTTGATTTAACAGGTTGTATGGCACTAGGAATGACAGGACCAGTTTTAAGAGCAACAGGTTTACCTTGGGACTTAAGAAAAACTCAACCATATTGTGGTTATGAAAATTATGAATTTAATGTAATAACAGAAAATACAAGCGATACCTATGGAAGATTTTTGGTAAGAGTTAGAGAAATAAACGAATCATTAAATATTGCTGAACAAGCTCTATACAAATTAAAACCAGGACCAGTAATGGTAGAAGATAAATCGATTGCCTGGCCTGCTCAATTAGCACTTGGTTCAGATGGATTAGGTAACTCTTTAGATCACATAAGAAAAATTATGGGTCAATCAATGGAATCTTTGATTCATCATTTCAAATTAGTAACAGAAGGTTTTAAAGTTCCAGTTGGACAAGCCTATGTTGCAATTGAATCTCCACGTGGAGAACTTGGTGCTTTTGCAGTAAGTGATGGCGGCACGAAACCATATCGAGTTCATTTCCGTGATCCATCTTTTAATAATTTGCAAGCAGTTGGCCCAATGGGTGAAGGTGGACAAGTTGCAGACATAGTTGCTGCAGTTGCATCGATTGATCCTGTGATGGGTGGTGTTGATCGATGAGTATTAAATCAATTACAGATTCTGATTTTGAAGTTTTAGAATCTTTGGCGCAAAAATATCCTCAAAGAAGATCAGCATTACTACCAATGCTTCATTATGTGCAATCAGTGCAAGGAATGGTTTCACCAGCAGGAATTCAAGCTTGTGCAAAAGTTTTAGATTTAACTCCGGCAGAAGTTGCAGCAGTTGCAACTTTCTACACAATGTTCAAAAGATTTCCAATGGGAAAACATCACATCGGAGTTTGCACAAATACTTTATGTGCACTTTTAGGCGGAGATGAATTATGGAAACAATTAACTGAAACTTTAGGTATCGGTCATGATGAAACAACTTCTGATGCATTGTTTACCTTAGAAAGAATTGAATGCCAAGCTGCTTGCACAGTTGCTCCAGTTATGACAGTTAATTGGGAATTTATGGATTCAATGACTCCAGAAAAAGTTAGAGATTTAATTGAAAAATTGAAATCAGGCACTCCTGTTAAATCAACTAGAGGTGTAGAAATTACTTCAATTTCAGATTCTGAAAAATTATTAGCAGGAATTAATGATGGAAAATATGCTCAATCACCAGGTGCTGATGAATCAATGTTGGCTGGTCTAAAAGTAGCTAAAGAAAGAAACATGTCAGCGCCAGTAAGTAAGGCAGGAAAATAAATGGCCTTAACACCAGTCTTAACAGCACATTGGGATGATCCTCAATCATTTGAAATTGAAAATTATAAAAAACATGGTGGCTATGAAGCATTAAAGAAATCTTTGAAAAAAACTCCTGATGAAGTAATAAATATTGTTAAAGATTCTGGATTACGAGGAAGAGGTGGCGCTGGTTTTCCTACAGGAATGAAATGGTCTTTTGTTCCACAAAATGATGGTAAACCACATTATTTAGTAGTTAACGCAGATGAATCTGAACCAGGTGCTTGTAAAGATATTCCATTAATGATGGCAAATCCTCATTCATTAGTTGAAGGAATCGCAATTGCTTCTTACGCAATTAGAGCAAATCATGCTTTTATTTATATTCGTGGTGAAGTTCCACATGTCATTAGAAGAGTTATGAATGCAGTTGAGCAAGCTTATGCCCAAGGTTTACTTGGAAAAAATATTCAAAATTCTGGTTTTGATTTAGAAGTGGTAGTGCATGCAGGAGCTGGCGCATACATTTGCGGTGAAGAAACAGCTTTACTTGATTCATTGGAAGGTCGTCGTGGTCAACCAAGATTAAAACCACCATTTCCAGCTGTGGCAGGACTTTATGCTTCACCAACTGTTGTAAATAATGCGGAAACTTTGGCAAGTGTGCCTGCGATTATTTTGAATGGTGCTGACTGGTTTAAATCAATGGGTACTGAAAAATCTCCTGGATTTAAATTGTTTGCAGTTTCAGGTCATGTCAATCGTCCCGGAATTTATGAAGCAGCTCTTGGTACACCAATGAGTGAATTATTAGATTATGCCGGTGGAATTAGAACAGGACATAAATTAAAGTTTTGGATTCCAGGTGGTTCATCTGTACCAATGTTGACACCTGATCACATAGATATTCCAATGACTTATGAAGATTTAGCCGCTGCTGGAACAATGCTTGGAACTGGAACTCCAATGATGTTTGATGAAACCACAAGTGTTGTAAAAGCTGTAACAAGATGGCTTGAATTTTACAAACACGAATCTTGCGGAAAATGTACTCCATGTCGTGAAGGCACTTATTGGATTACAGGAATGTTAGAAAAATTTGAACACGGTAAAGGTTTGGAAAACGAATTATCTGTAATAAATGATGTTTGTTCCCAAATTGCTGGTAGATCATTTTGTGCGCTTGGTGATGCAGCAGCAACACCATTTCCAGGTGCAATGAAATATTTTGCTGAAGAATTTAAACAAGCAACCAGAGTGCCAGTTGATTTAACATTTCCACCTGCTGAATCAACAATATTTTCTAAAGTAGGTGCAAAATGACTCTAACTTCAGAAAATAAATCAGTCAAAAATGAAGAATTAATTACTGCAACTATTGATGGAATTCAAGTTCAAGTTCCAAAAGGAACATTAATAATAAGAGCAGCAGAGCGCATGGGAACATTTGTTCCAAGATTTTGCGATCATCCTTCATTAGCACCTGTCGCTGCATGTCGAATGTGTTTAGTTGAAATTGAAGGAATGCCAAAACCACAACCATCTTGTGCTGTGCCATTAACCGAAGGAATGGTTGTAAAAACACAAATGACTTCAAAAGTTGCAGAAGATGCACAAGCTGGAGTCATGGAATTTTTACTAATTAATCATCCACTTGATTGTCCTGTGTGCGATAAAGGTGGCGAGTGTCCTTTACAAAATCAAGCAATGACTGCAGGAAGAGCTGAATCAAGATTTGAAATTGAAAAAAGAACTTTTCCAAAACCACTGGAACTAAGCACAGAAATATTGCTTGATCGTGAACGTTGCGTGGAATGTGCTCGTTGCACCAGATTTTCTGAAGAAATTGCAGGAGATCCATTTATTGAATTACTCGAACGAGGCGCAAAACAACAAGTTGGCATTGCAACAGGTGAACCTTTTAATTCATATTTTTCAGGTAACACTGTGCAGATATGTCCAGTCGGGGCTTTAACAAGTTCTGCATATCGCTTTAGATCTCGTCCATTTGATTTAGTTTCTGTTCCAACAACATGTGAACATTGCGCATCTGGATGTTCTTTAAGAACTGATTACCGTCGCGAAACTGTAATGAGAAGGCTTGCTTGGGAAGATCCAGCAGTTAATGAAGATTGGAATTGTGACAAAGGAAGATTTGCGTTTGCTTATTTAAAACAAAATCGCTTAACACAACCAAAAGTTAAAAATAGCGAAGGAAAACAATTAGATGCACTTTGGCCAGATGCAATTGATTTTGCAGTTAAAGGTTTAAAAGCTGCTGAAGGAAAAGTTGCAGTATTACTTGGCGGACGTTTAACGATGGAAGATGCATATGCTTATTCAAAATTTGCACGTCTGGCACTTGACACAAATGACATTGATTTTAGAAATAGAGTAAATAGCGATGAAGAATTAGCATTTTTATCAAGTGTTGTAGCAGGAAGTGCTGGATCTGTAACTTACCAAGAATTAGAAAAAGCAAAAAATGTTATTTTGGTTAGTTTTGAACCAGAAGAAGAATCACCAATTGTATTTTTAAGATTAAGAAAAGCAGCAGAAAAGTCAAATATTTCTATTACTGCAATTGCACCTTACTTAACTCGAGGTTTAGAAAAAATTGATGCAGAGGTTGTTTTAACAAAACCTGGTGATGAAGCAAAAGTATTAAAAGGATTAGAAATAGCTAAAGATTCCATAATTATCGTGGGAGAAAGAGCTGCAACAATAAATGGTTTATTAAGCGCAGTTGTAGAAGTGGCAGAAAAAACAAATTCAAAAATTGCTTGGATTCCACGTCGCGCAGGAGAAAGAGGTAGCGTTGAAGTGGGCGTATTGCCAAATCTGTTACCTGGTGGAAGACCAGTTTCAGAAACAAGTGCCCGAAGTGAAGTTGGGGCGGTTTGGGGAGTAAACGCTTCTCAAATTCCAAGTAAACCTGGAAGAACTCATCAAGACATATTAAATAGTGCAATTAATGGTGAAATCAAAGCCTTAATAATTGCAGGTCTTGATGTAACTGATGCACCAGATCCTCAATTATTTAGTAAAGCTCTAAACGCTGTTGATTTTGTGGTAACACTTGGAATCCATGAAAATTCTTTAACCCGATATGCAAATGTTTCTTTACCTGTTGCACCTGTTACTGAAAAATCTGGCACATTCATTAACTGGGAAGGACGACCTCGACCATTTGGAAGAGCAATTACTTCAACAAATTCAATTACAGATGCACGAGTTTTAGCAATGCTGGCTGAAGGTTTAGGTTTTGATTTTGGTTTACAAACAATCGATGAATTAAGACAAGAATTAGCTTCTTTTGGAACATGGAATGGTCCAAAAGAAAAAGCACCTAATGTTAAAAGTGAAGAAAGTAAATCTGTTACAAAACCAAATGTAATTTTAAGTACTTGGAATTTGTTATTGGATGATGGTGCTTTACAACAAGGAGAAGTACATTTAGCTGGAACTCAAAGACCTGCTGTTGCACATTTAAGTCATAAAACAGCACAAGAAAATGGTTTAGCAAGTGATGACAAAGTTGTTATTTCAAATTCAAATGGTTCTATAACTTTAAAACTTGAAGTTATCGAAATGGTGAATGATGTTATTTGGATTCCATCAAATAGTAATGACAGTAAAGTTAAATTAAAACTTGCAGCAAAAGATGGAGATTTAGTTTCAATTCAGAAAGGTAGTTTTTAATGAAATTACCTTTAGTTGAATTAAGTGCATTTGGAGTAGATCCTTGGTGGGTAACTTTAATTAAGGTTGTTGCAGTTTTCGTAACTCTTGTTGTTATGACTCTTTTGGCAATTTGGGGTGAAAGAAGGATTGTTGCTCGCATGCAAATGCGCGTGGGACCTAATCGTGTCGGTCCAGGTGGTGCATTAATTGGCTTGATGGATGGAGTCAAACTTGCTTTGAAAGAAGATGTAATTCCATTTACGGTAGATAAAGCTGTTTATATTTTGGCGCCAGTAATTTCTGCCACAACTGCTTTTATGACTTTTGCAGTAATTCCATTTGGACCAGAAGTTTCATTTTTTGGAGTAACCACACCATTACAACTAACTGATTTTCCAGTAAGTGTTCTTTACGTATTAGCAATTGCTTCAGTTGGAATTTATGGAATCGTTTTGGCAGGTTGGTCATCTGGTTCAACGTATGCACTTCTTGGTGGACTTAGATCTTCGGCTCAAATGGTTTCTTATGAAATAGCAATGGGACTTTCATTTGTAGCTGTGTTTTTGTATGCAGGATCAATGAGTACTTCTCAAATTGTTGCTGCTCAAGAAAGAACTTGGTACATATTATTACTTCTTCCATCGTTTTTGATTTATGTGATTTCAATGGTGGGAGAAACAAATAGAGCACCATTTGATTTACCAGAGGCTGAAGGTGAATTGGTTGGAGGTTTTCATACTGAATACACCTCATTAAAGTTTGCACTATTTTTCTTAGCTGAATACATAAATATGGTTACAGTTTCAGCTCTTGCCACAACTTTATTTTTAGGTGGCTGGCGTGCACCATTTCCACTTTCATTAATTCCTGGAGCAAATGAAGGCTGGGTTCCTTTAATTTGGTTCTTCAGCAAAATTGCAGTCTTCTTATTTATCTTTATTTGGATCAGAGGAACTTTGCCAAGATTTAGATATGACCAATTTATGAATTTAGGTTGGAAAATATTAATTCCAGCATCTTTAGTTTGGATTTCAATTGTGGCAATAACTAGAGGTTTAAGAAATACCTTGGATTTACCAACCGGGCAAACCATTGCACTTCTTGGTTTACCTTTAATTCTTGTAGCTTTAATTGTTTTCATTATTGATTGGAAGAAAGCAAATATTAGAGAAAATAAAGAAGAAGTTAATTTAGAAGTAACAGAAATAAATCCATTTGCAGGTGGACATCCTGTGCCACCACTTCCAGGTCAAGTTTTGGTTGAACCAAACAAAAAACAAGGAGTACTAAATGGCTGAGCTACCACAATTTATTAGAGGTTTTGGTGTCACTTTCTTGTCCATGTTTAGAAAAGTTACTACTGAGCAATATCCAGAAGAAAAAGTTCCCACACAAGCAAGATTTCATGGCAGACACCAATTAAATAGACATCCTGACGGATTAGAAAAATGTGTAGGTTGCGAACTTTGCGCTTGGGCTTGTCCTGCAGATGCAATTTATGTTGAAGGTGCCTCAAATTTAGATGGCGACAGATTTTCACCAGGTGAAAGATATGGGCGTGTTTATCAAATAAATTATTTGCGTTGCATTGGTTGTGGACTTTGCATTGAGGCTTGTCCAACTAGAGCTTTAACTATGACAAATGAATATGAATTAGCAGATGATTCAAGAACCAAATTAATTTATGAAAAAGAAGATCTCCTTGCACCACTTTTACCTGGAATGGCACAACCTCCACATGCAATGGTTGAAGGTTTTGAAGCGCAAGATTATTACGACGGCAAAGTAAAAGGTGCAACTGCTGAACAATTTGCCGAAGTAGAAGAAATAAAACAAAAAAAGCAGGACGTTTTATAAATGTTTCAGAATTTAATTCCATTTGCAGAAGCTGTTGAATCAACTGTTTCTTTTGAACCAGTCGTATTTTGGATTTGTGCAACTTTAGCTGTTTTAGGTGCAATTGGAATGTTGATTTCACATAAAGCAGTTCACAGTGCTTTATGGGTTGCCTTAACCATGATTAATTTAGCTGTTCTTTATGTGTTGCAATCTGCACCATTTTTAGGCGTTGCTCAAGTTGTGGTTTATACAGGGGCTGTGATGATGCTTTTCTTATTCGTATTAATGATTGTGGGAGTAGATGCCTCAGATGCACTAGTAGAAACAATTAAAGGACAAAGAAGAGTTTCAATTCTTGCAGGAACTTTACTAGTAATTGGTTTAGTTTTACTTTTAGGAAATTCATTCAGTGTCCAAACTGCACAATTAGCGAATGCTGATTCTGCATATGGTGGAAATGTGCAAGGAATTGCAGCACTTTTATTTGGTAAATATGTTTTAATTTTTGAAATAACTTCTGCACTATTAATAACAGCTGCCGTAGGTGCGATGATTCTTGCTCATAAAGAAAGAACGGCACCAAAGAAAACTCAAGAAGTTTTAGCTAAAGAACTTTTTGCAACAGGAAATTATAAAGGTCCTCTACCGTCACCAGGTGTTTATGCAAGACATAACTCAGTAGATACTCCGGCATTATTGCCAGATGGTTCAGTTTCAGAAATTTCAATACCAGGTCCGATTGTGGCAAGAGGTGCTGCAAAATCTGTGAATGAAACAGATATAAGTGAAATTCAAATAATTTCTGAAGGTTTAGGTCTTGTTTCAAGTGAAGAAGATGAGGACAAAAAATGAGTCCAAATGCTTATTTAATCTTGTCCGGAATTATTTTTTCAATTGGTGCCTTAGGTGTTTTATTGAGAAGAAATGCCATTGTGGCATTTATGTCAATTGAATTAATGCTTAATGCAGCAAACCTTGCATTCGTCACAGGCTCACGAGTTTGGGGAGATTTATCAGGTCAAACAGCAGCATTTTTTGTGATGGTAGTTGCTGCTGCAGAAGTTGTGGTGGGCTTAGCAATTATTGTCACGATATTTAGAACAAGAAATTCAGCATCTGTAGACGAAGCAAGCTTGTTGCGCTGGTAAAAGAAAAGGAAAAATTTTAAATGATCGCATTTGCCATAGCACTTCCTGCGCTAAGTGCTGCGATTTTATTATCTCTTGGAAAACGTACAAATAAATTTGGTCCATATTTAGCAATAAGTGCATCAACTGGTGCATTTCTAGTTGGACTTTGGCAATTTTTTCAATTACTAGCACTTCCAAAGGAAGAAAGAACCGTAATCACAACAGTTTATGAATGGCTAGTAGTTCCTGCAGCAAATTTGAAAATTAATTTTGGCTTGCAGGCAGATCCACTTTCAATATCGTTTGTTCTTCTTATAACTTTTGTTGGCACATTGATTCATATTTATTCACTCGGTTATATGTCACATGATGAAAATAGAAGAAGATTTTTTGCATATCTGAATTTGTTCGTATCAGCAATGCTTTTATTAGTTTTAGCCGATAATTATTTACTTCTATATGTGGGCTGGGAAGGTGTAGGACTTGCCTCATATTTATTAATCGGTTTTTGGCAACATAAAAACTCTGCAGCTGTGGCAGCTAAAAAAGCTTTTGTGGCAAATCGTGTGGGAGATTTTGGTTTATCCCTTGCCATTATGACGATGTTTTTAGTATTTGGCTCAGTTGCATTTGTCGATGTGAATCAAGGAATAACAAGTGCACCAAGTTGGGTTTCACTAACTCTGGGATTACTACTTTTATTAGCAGCTTGTGGAAAGAGCGCACAATTTCCTTTGCAATCTTGGTTACTTGATGCGATGGAAGGCCCAACACCAGTTTCAGCTTTGATTCACGCAGCGACCATGGTTACTGCAGGTGTTTATTTAATTGTTAGAAGTGGAGAAATATTTAACGCAAGTCCAACTGCGCAAACAGCTGTTGTAGTAATTGGTGCAATTTCCTTATTAATGGGTGCAATTATCGGTGCAGCTAAAGATGATATTAAAAAATCTCTAGCAGGTTCAACAATGAGTCAAATTGGTTACATGGTTTTAGCTGCAGGATTAGGACCTATTGGTTATGTTTTTGCAATTTTGCATTTAATTACTCACGGATTTTTTAAAGCAGTAATGTTTCTAGGTGCCGGATCAGTCATGCATGCAACAAATGACAATGTTGATATGCGACGTTTTGGCGGATTATCAAAAGTAATGATGTTTACTACCGTGACATTCTTCATTGGTTACTTAGCAATTCTGGGTATTCCACCATTTGCTGGTTTTTATTCCAAAGATCACATCATTGAAGCTGCATTAAGTCATTCATGGTGGGCAGGATTTGTCGTTTTGTTTGGTGCTGGTTTAACTGCTTTTTATATGACACGAATGGTTGTTATGACTTTCTTTTCAAAAAAGAGATGGCATGACGATGTACATCCACATGAGTCTCCACTTTCGATGACAATTCCAATGATTGTGTTAGCAATTGGTTCAACTTTCATAGGAATAGTTTTGACACAAAATCACGCACTCGAGCATTGGTTAGAACCAGTGACAGGATTTAGTGAACCTGAACCACCATTTTCAATTTTTACTATAACTGTAATTACTTTAAGTGTTGTTGCAGTAGGTGTACTCCTTGCGATTTGGCAATATCGAAGTGTTGCAAAAGTTGCTCCTGAAAAAGTTTCTATTGTCGTTAATGCTGCACGTAAAGATTTGTATGGCGATGTTTTGAATGAAAATCTGTTAATGAAACCTGGTCAAAGATTAACTAGATTATTAGGATTTTTTGACAAATCAATTGTTGATGGATTTTATTCAGGCATTGGTTCATTAACTGGTGGAATTTCTGCTCGACTTAGAAGAAGTGAAACAGGTTTTGTTAGATCTTATGCAATGTCAATAATTTTAGGCACTGCGATTATTGTAATTCTACTTTTGATTGCGAGATTATAGATGAATTTTCCTTGGCTTTTATTAATACTTTTAACTCCAATTATTGGAACAATTTTGCTTTTTATTCCACAAATAAAGAAATATTTTAGCGCTAAACAAATAGCATTTTATTCATCAATTATCACTTTAATATTTGTAATTGTTGCAAGTTTACAATTTGATGTTTCAAGTAATGCTCAAACACAATTAGATGTTTCATTTGATTGGATTCCAATATTTGGAATTTCATTTCATTTAGCTTTAACTGGAATTTCATTAGTCTTAGTTGGTTTAACTGCGGTATTGACACCAATTGTTGTTTTAGCTTGTCAACATGAAGGACAAATTCGATCAAGAGAATATTTCATGTGGATTTTGTTAACGGAAGTAAGTGCTTTGACAGTATTTATGGCAAGAGATCTCTTTTTGTTTTACGTAGTTTTTGAAGCAATGTTAATTCCAATATTTTTCTTAGTAGGAAGATTTGGTGGAGCTAGAAGAAATAGCGCTGCCCTTAAATTTTTACTATTTGGTTTAGTTGGCGGTTTAGTAATGCTTGCGGCAGTTATTTGGCTTTACTTTATTGCAGTAAATCAACTAGGTAGAGGAACTTTTTCTATTGCTGCTTTAAGTAATGAATTAAAACTTGATACCTGGACTGAACGCTGGCTATTTTTAGGTTTCTTTTTAGCCTTTGCGCTAAAAGCTCCTATGGTTCCAGGACACACTTGGCTTCCAGATACTGCTGAACAAGCAACACCTGGAACATCAACCATGTTAATAGGAATTCTTGACAAAGTTGGAACTTATGCAATGTTGGCAATACTTATTCCACTTTTTCCAAATGCATCAAAAGAATTTGCTCCCGCAATAATTATTTTGGCATTGGTCAGCATTATTTATGCGGCCTTAATTGCTATTGCGCAAAAAGATATGAAGAGAACTTTTGCCTATATTTCAATTTCGCATTTTGGTTTTATTGTGATGGGAATTTTCTCATTTACAAGCATCGGAATTATTGGTTCAACTGTTTATATGGTTGCTCACGGTTTATCTACAGCAGCACTTTTCTTAACAGCAGGTTATTTAATGAGACAAAAAGATACTTCTTTAATTAATAACTTTGGAGGATTAACAAAAACTGCTCCACTTTTAACAGGATTCTTTTTAGTGGCAAGTCTTTCATCCATTGCATTGCCAGGCCTTGCTGGTTTTGTGGGTGAATTTATGGTTTTGACTGGAACTTATCAAAGAAACCAAATTGTTGCTGTAATAGCAACTTTGGGAATAATACTTGCCGCAATTTATATGTTGTGGCTTTATCAAAGAGTATTTACAGGGCCTGAAAATGATGGCACAAAAAATGTTTCAGATTTAAACACGAAACAATCTTTGATTTTGTCTCCAGTAGTTGTTTTAACAATACTTTTTGGACTATTCCCATCCCCAGTAATTAAAGTTGCAGAAACTGCAGTAGCAAATACTTTAAAAGTGCTTAAAGTAAATGATCCTGCACCAAGAATTGAAATGGTGAAACAAAATGATTAGAAACGTGGTTAATTCAATTCCAACTCCTAGTTTTGAATACGCTTTACTTTCTCCAATTCTGATTATGTTTGCTGCTGCTTGTATAGGAGTAATTGTTGAAGCATTTGTTTCTATTCAAAAAAGAAGATTTATTCATTTAATAATTACATTTTCTTCATTGATCCTGGCATTATTTGCTGTTATTTTGCAATCAGGTCCTCAAGGTAGAGCCTTAGCAGCTAGTGGCACTGTTGCATTAGATGGTCCAGGTTGGATTTTGCAAGGAACAATATTAATAGCAGCATTACTGAGCGCTTTACTTTTTGCAGAGTCAAAACTAGATCCTCTAGGTGATGCTTTCGCACCACGTGCTTCAACACTTCCTGGCGGACAAGAAGAAAAAACTTTAACTAAACTTGGTTGGACTCAAACAGAAATTTGGCCATTATCATCATTTGCAGTAGCTGGAATGCTACTTTTTGTAACCGCAAATGATTTATTAGTTTTATTTGTAGCCCTAGAAGTAATGAGTTTGCCGCTATATCTTTTAGCAGGTCTTGCTAGAAGAAGACGACTTTTAAGTCAAGAAGCAGCTTTGAAATATTTTCTTTTAGGTGCTTTAGCTAGTGCAATTTTATTATTTGGAAGTGCTCTTACTTATGCCTACACAGGTTCATTGCAGTTTGGACAAATTTCAAATGGAATAAGTGCTGCAAATAATTCACCAGGTTTATTAAGTGCTGCAATTGCTTTAGTTGCAGTTGGAATGTTATTTAAAGTTGGTGCAGTTCCATTTCATCAATGGGTTCCAGATGTCTACACAGGTTCTCCAACACCAGTGACTTCGTTTATGGCTGGTGCAGTAAAAGTCGCAGCTTTTGGTGGTTTGTTAAGAGTTTTCTATGTTGCATATGGCGCTTTAGTTTGGGATTGGCGACCACTTATTTGGATAGTTGCAGGATTAACCATGATCGTGGGAAGTGTAATTGCTTTATCTCAATCAGATTTTAAGAGAATGCTTGCTTATTCATCTATTGCAAATGGTGGATTTATTTTAGTTGGCTTTTCAGGAACAAATAGAACTTCAATTGCAGCAGTTTTACTTTATTTAATTGCATATGTCTTTTCTACAGTTGGAGCATTTGCACTTTTAACTTTAATTAGAGAGCAAGCAGGAGAAAGTTCAACTTTAATTAGGTGGAAAGGAATTGGTAAAAAATCTCCTTTAGTTGCAGGTTTAATGTCATTATTTATGCTTTCTTTCGCTGGTATTCCATTAACTAGTGGCTTTACTGCAAAGTTTGGAGTTTTCACTGCCGCTATTTCAGGTGGCGCCACCGCATTAGTTCTGGTAGGTGTAGTAGCAAGTGTTATTGCAGCCGTATTTTATGTGAGGGTAATTATTTTGATGTTTTTCTCAGAACCAATTCCAGATGGTCCATTTGTTTCAATTCCAAGTATTTTCACCACAATTGCCATAACAGTTGGTGCGGTTATGACTTTAATTATTGGTTTATTCCCACAATTTGTTATCAATTTAATTAGTTCAACGTCTGTGTTTTTAAGATGAGTAAAGTTAATGTTCCTGAATTAGCAATTACAGATCAAAACCTTCAAGAGTACTTAGCTAAAGGCATTAAAAGAACAGAAGAATTCTTAGAAATAGAATCAGCTTCACCATTTAATCCTTTGACTGAAATTTCCCAACATTTACTTTTAGCTGGTGGAAAAAGAATCAGACCTGTTTTGGTATTTCTCTCAGGACAATTTGGAAAACCCGATATTGATCGTTTAGCTAAAGTTGCAGCAGCTATTGAATTTATCCATGTAGCAACGTTGTATCACGACGATGTGATGGATGAAGCCACAATGCGAAGAGGTGTGGAATCTGCAAATGCGAAATTTGGAAATACTAATGCAATTCTTGCGGGAGATTTTCTTTTTTCTAGAGCTTCAGCAATTGCTGCCGAATTAGGACCTCATGTTGTAACAACACTTGCTGACACTCTGTCAGTTTTATGTGAAGGACAAATCAGAGAAGCAAGAGGAGCAGGTAATTCTGATCCAATAAAGCATTACTTAGAAGTGCTAAAACAAAAAACAGGATCTCTCATTGAAACTTCAGCATCTTTAGGTGCTTATGTGGCAGGAGCAGATGACATTGTTTCTGCTGCTTTAACAAATTATGCAAAAAATATTGGTTTGGCGTTTCAAATTTCTGATGACATCTTGGATTTAAAAGGGGATTCCTCTAAATCTGGAAAAATGATAGGTAAAGATTTAGTAGAGGGAATTCATACGCTCCCAGTTTTATCAGCATTATCAGTTGATAAAAGTAATTCATTAAAAGATTTACTTGAAAAAGTCAAAAACAATCCAAGTGCAATTCAAGAAACTATTAACAAAGTTTCTGAATTAGGTGGATTTGATGTGGCAACTTTGCACCTAGAAAGTTTGATTGATCAAGCAATGTCGTCTCTAGACTTAGTCCCACAAGGTGCTGCTAAAGATGCCTTAGTGCAATTTGCTGAATGGCTAACAAAAAGAAATTCTTAAACTCTATTTTTTCTAGATGTTTTTATGGCATCGTAACTAAACACAATTACTGCAAGCCATACTAAATAAAAACCAAACCATCTAGCACTTGTCATTGGTTCTCTGAATGCATAATAACCAAGTAAAAATTGCAAAATTGGACCTAATGCTTGAAGTAAACCAATTGCCACCAGTGGAATTCTTACCACTGCAAAACCAAAAAGTAAAAGCGGAATTACGGTAACGACTCCTGCAGTAGTTAACCAGAGTGAGTGAACAACATCACCATTGGCAAAAGATAAATCATTTTTACTATTTAGATAAAACATAAAAGCAGAAAAGAATGGAGTTAACAATAAAGTTTCAACAGTTAAACTCGGAATTGCATCAACGTTTGCAAGTTTTTTTACCAGACCATAAAAACCGAAAGAAAAAGCTAAAGTTAGAGCAATATAAGGAGGTTTACCAAAAGCAATCGTTAAAAAAGTGACAGCTATAAATGTTAAAGCAACAGCAATTTTTTGTAATCCTCTTAACTTTTCTTTCAAAATTAAAACACCTAGAGCCACTGAAACTAATGGATTAATAAAGTAGCCCAAAGATGTTTCAATAACGTGTCCATTATTTACAGCCCAGATAAACATGCCCCAATTTATGGTGACAAAAATTGCTGCTAAAGCTAAAAGTCCTAATTTTCTTTTATCAAATAATGCACTTTTTACTTCTTTACTAAGTTTTCTAAAGTAAACAATTATTAAAAGCAAACCAAGTGACCAAACTACTCGGTGTGACAAAATTTCAGGGGCGCTTGCAGGTTTTAATAGTTGCCAATAAAGAGGTACAAAACCCCAAATAATGTAGGCACCAATGCCAGCTAAAAGACCGGCGTTATAACTTTTGGTGTCTGGATTGTTCAATTATTCACTTTTTCTTTAATTATCGGTTTCTAATTCTAGGCAACTAGTCAGTACTTATTGAACAAAGCCCACCTTCAGGGGTGTGAAGTGGCGAAGTGAATTGAAATCAGATACAAATAAATATAGGAGATATTTTGAAAGGGATTTAGAAAAAAATAATGAGAAGATCGACCAATACCTTTAAGACCATTTTTCTATTCGGATTTCTTGCTTTAGTAGTGATGCTTGCTGCTTCTTGGTTTGGGGGTTCAAGCGGACTTTGGTTTGGATTGATTCTTGCTCTGGGTATGAATGGTTTTGCATATTTTTATTCAGACCGTCTAGCACTTAAAGCTATGCGTGCATATCAAGTTGATCCACAAACAGCACCACTTCTATACAAAATTGTTAGTGATTTAGCTGCAGAAGCAAAACAACCAATGCCGAGAGTTTATTTATCGCCGACTGCTTCTCCAAATGCTTTTGCAACTGGAAGAAATCCAGAAAACTCAGCAGTATGTGCAACAGAAGGAATAATAAATTTACTTAATGAAAGAGAATTACGTGGAGTAATCGGTCATGAACTTTCTCATGTTTACAACAGAGATATTTTGACAGCTTCAATAGCTGCAACCATGGCAAGTGTTTTGATGTCTATGGTGCAATTTTTCTGGTTATTTGGTGGAAGAGATTCTGAAAGATCAAATCCATTAGGTGGATTATTTTTAATGTTTATTGCTCCACTTGCTGCAACCATGTTGCAATTGGCAATTGGTAGATCAAGAGAGTATGCAGCTGATGAGGATGGTGCAATTTTGACTAAAGACCCATTAGCGCTAGCAAGTGCTTTGAAAAAGATTGATGCAGGAATTTCTAATGCACCAATGAGACCAACTTCTCAAATGGAAACAGCATCATCAATGATGATTGCGCATCCATTTAGAGGAAGTGGAATGGCCAAGTTATTTTCAACACATCCACCAACCAGTGAACGCGTTAAAAGATTGGAATGGATGGCAGAACAGATGGGGCAGAAAAACTAAAAACTCTTTCGCCGTAAGATTGCAAAAGCGCAAAGTTGTTTTTCGGTAGCTTGCCCGAGCGGCCAAAGGGAGCAGACTGTAAATCTGCCGGTTCACGCCTACAGTGGTTCAAATCCACTAGCTACCACCAGAATTATTTATTTTTAAATCAAAAAATTATTTTTCTTGGCAAGAGTAGGATTAATTTATGACTCAAACAATTTTTGTTAGTGGCATGACTTGTGGACATTGCATAAATTCTGTAACCGAAGAATTATCAAAAATAAACGGTGTGAAAAAAGTAGAAGTAGATTTAGATTCAGGGAAAGTCGATATTGACTCAAATGAAGAAATAAGCAAAGTAAAAATTGAAGAAGCAATTCTAGAAGCTGGATACGAACTTAAATAAAGGAAACAATTGAACCAACAAGTTGAATTAAACGTTGGTGGAATGACTTGCGCATCTTGCCAAAGGCGAGTAGAAAAAGCATTGAATAAAATAGAAGGTGTTTCTTCTTCAGTTAATTATGCAACAGGTAGTGCGGTAATTAATTCTGAAAAGCAAATAGATCCAGCAATTTTAATTAAAGTTATAGAAGATTCAGGATATAGCGCCTCTTTAACTCAAAAAGCTAAAGAAAAATATGGCGTAAAAGAATTTAAGAATAGATTGTTATTTTCAAGTATTTTTGCAATACCTTTGATGATTTTAACGATGATTCCATCGTTTCAATTTAATTATTGGCAATGGGTAAGTGCATTTATAGCAACTCCTGTTGTATTTTGGGCCGCTTGGCCATTTCATAGAGTTGCACTATTAAATATCAAACATAAAACGGTAACTATGGACACCTTAGTAAGTATGGGTGTTGCAGTTTCTTACTTTTGGTCTATTTATGCGATTTTGTTCACTCATGCTGGAGATTTAGATATGAGAATGTCTACAACATTTATTGGATCTGCAAGTGATCATGAAGTTGGAATATATTTTGAAGTATCTGTTGCAGTAACTACTTTGGTGATTTTAGGAAAATTTTTAGAATTTAGAGCAAGAGATAAATCAAAACAGGCTTTAGAAAATCTTGCAACTTTAAATCCAAAAACTGCATTTTTATTAAAAGATAATGAACAAATTTCTATTCCGATTGAACAAGTTAAAGTTGGAGATTTGCTTTATGTTCCAACTGGTTCGCAAATTCCAGTTGATTCAGTTGTAGTTTCAGGCACTGGACACATTGATAAATCCTTAGTAACTGGTGAATCACTACCAGTTGAAGTAATAGCAGGTGATTTAGTAATTGGAGCAACTGTTTTACTTGATGGAGTTTTAACAATTAGAGCAACTGCTATTGGCAAAGATACTGTTCTTTCTGGAATTTCTCGATTAGTGCATCAAGCGCAAACTGGGAAAGCTGAAGTTACTCGCCTGGTAGATAGAGTTTCTGAAATTTTTGTTCCAATTGTTATTGGACTTTCAATTCTTACAGCAATTTATTGGTACTTTTTTCAAAATAATTCAACCATCGCATTAACTTCTGCAATTGCAGTTTTAGTGATTGCTTGTCCTTGTGCTTTGGGTTTAGCTACACCAACTGCTCTTTTAGTTGGAACTGGTCGCGCAGCAAGTTTAGGTTTATTAATAAGAGGACCACATGCCATCGAATCAAGTATGAGAATTGATCGAATCTTGTTAGATAAAACTGGCACTTTAACTGATGGGAAAATGACAGTTTCTGATTTTAAAAGCACAATTGCAGAAACAGAACTATGGAGAGTTATTTACTCTTTGGAAACAAGCTCTCTTCATCCAATTGCAAATAGTTTAAGAAAGCATGCACAAACCTTAAACATTTCTTCAAATCCAGCAAATGACGTGAAAAATATTAGTGGATATGGAGTAACAGGAAAAATAGATGGAAATTTATATTCACTTGGTTCAGTTAAGTGGCTTGGGGTTCCTAACAATGAATTAAAAGTTTATGTAAATGAATTTATAAATCAAGGTGATGTGGTGGTTTTATTGCATAAAGATCAAAATCCTGTTGCAGTTATTGCTTTGGCAGATCAAGTTTCAAAAACGAGTAAAGCATCTGTTACCAAATTAGCTCAAATGGGTATAAAACCAATTGTGGTTTCTGGAGATCATGAAGCATCTGTAAAAAAAGTTTGTAAACAGTTAGAAATTGATGATTATTATTCAAATAGTTCACCTGAATTTAAATTAGAAAAAATTACCGAATTGCAAAATCAAGGTCATTTTGTAGCGATGGTGGGCGATGGCGTAAATGATGCAGCTGCTTTAGCCAAAGCACATTTAAGTTTGGCTATGGGACAAGGAACAGATGTTGCCGCAAGTGCTTCAGACATTGTTTTAATGCGCTCATCTATGTCTGCAGCAGTTGATGCAATTTCTTTATCGAGAAAAACAATGAAAACTATTAAATCTAATTTATTTTGGGCTTTTGCCTATAACGTGGCAGCTATTCCACTAGCCATGCTTGGACTTCTTGGGCCAATTATTGCTTCGGCAGCCATGGCATTTTCAAGTGTATTTGTAGTTACAAATAGTTTAAGACTAAGAAAATTTAATTCAGTAGATTAATTTAGCGATAATTTGTAAATTGTGTTGCAAAATCAAGATTTGATTTCTCCACTAATCTCATAACACTTTGCAAATCATCTCTAGATTTACTTGTCACTCTTAATAAATCACCCATAATTTGGGTTTTAACTGATTTTGGACCTTCATCTTTTATTAACTTAGTTAATTTTTTTGCATTTTCTTGACTAATTCCGGAATTAAAATTGCCAATAATTTTGTAAGTTTTGCCAGAGGCTTGAGGGTCATTTGGTTTGAAAGATTTTAAAGAAATTCCTCTTTTAATCAGTTTTTCTTTAAAAACTTCTAATGCTGCTTTGCAGCGCTCCTCAGTGCTGGAGGAAAGTTCTATAGCTAATTCACCAGACCATTTAATTTCTGTTTGGGTATTTTTAAAGTCAAATCGTTGAGAAAGCTCTTTACTTGCTTGATTAAGCGCATTATCTGCTTCTTGACGATCAATTTTACTTACTATGTCGAATGAATTATCAGCCATTTAAAAATTTTACTCCAGTTAATTCTTCACTTGCAGACCATAAATTTTTTGCAAGTTCATCATTTTGCGCCAATGAACTCATTTTAACTTTTTTAGGATTTCCTCTTGCCTGCATTGGGCCATCTGGACCAAGAAAATCATTACTTTCAATATTGCTCCAAGTACAAGCCGCAATAGAAGGAAGTGCACCTTTAGCAGCACTTTGGCCAAAAAGAATATTAGCCAATTTTGAACCATTTAGTTCAATAGTTTTTCTTATTCCTTTTTTTAAACTTGGGCCTACAAGTTGTAAATTTGTGGCAGCATAACCAGGATGAGTTGACGCTGTAATGATTTTTGAATTAACTATTTTTATTCTTCTTGCTAATTCTTTAGTAAATAACAAATTTGCAATTTTTGAATTACCATAGGCTATCCAAGGAGAATAATTATCCGCAGTCATCAAAATTTCAGATTTATTAGCAAATTTTAGTTTTGCTAAACGATGTGCAGTAGATGAAACGTTAATAATTCTTGCGACACTTGATTTATTTATGTTTTCAAATAAAAGACTAGTTAGTAAAAAGTGCCCTAAATGATTTGTTCCCATTTGGGATTCAAATCCATCTTTGGTTAAAGCAAAAGGTACAGCCATAATTCCAGCATTATTTAATAAAATATCTATTTGTTTACTATTTTCTCTGCTTGCAAAATTTCTAATTGATTCAAAATCTGTTAAATCAAGTTCTGAAACTTCAACTTTGGCATTTGGAACTTGTTGTTTGATTTCATTAAGAACTTGTTGGCCTTTTGAAGTATTTCTAACGGCTAAAACGACTTCTGCACCTAATTTAGAAAGAGCCAGTGCACTTTCTTTTCCAAGGCCTGAACTTGCACCAGTAATTACTATTCTTTTTGAATTTAGATCTATCAAAGAAGTGTTTGGTCCACTCATAAGTTAAAAATTACTCCTCAGGTATTCTGAACTTTTGCGGCTTTCTTTAATCATTTCAGCCAGCAAGCCCCAATAGCTCAGTAGGTAGAGCATCTCCATGGTAAGGAGAAGGTCTGCGGTTCAATTCCGCATTGGGGCTCGGGTTGAATTAGTGCAAGTAACTAAGCGGAGTAGCTCAGGTGGCAGAGCAAGCGGCTCATAATCGCTGTGTCGCGGGTTCAACTCCCGCCTCCGCTACAAGGTAAGAAAGTTGAATACGAAAGGATAGTGAAATGGCAAAAAGCGATGTTCGTCCAAAAATTACTATGGCTTGTGCAGATTGCAAAGAACGCAACTACATCACAAGAAAAAATAGGAGAAACGATCCAGATCGTTTAGAAGTTAAAAAGTTTTGTCCACGTTGCAACAAGCACACTGAACATAAAGAAACTCGTTAAGAAAAAAAGATTAACTAAGTTTTAACGTGGCTCTAAACCAAGCGTTTCTAAACAGGTCTTATCCTTCCAAAGAAACTTTTAAAGTTACTAAAGAACAAATTGAAACTTTTGCTAAATCTATAAATGATTCAAATTCTTATGTTTTAGATGGATTTGCAAGCCCTACATTCTTAATATCAATTCAAATGGGAGCAATGCAAGTTGCACTCTTTGATCCAGAATTAGGTCTTGACTGGAACAAGGTAGTTCATGGTGAACAAAGCTTTGAATATAAAAAACCAGTTAAAGCAGGCGATGAACTTTCTTTTATTTCAACTATTGAAGATATAAAAACTAAAGTTGGAAACGATTTCATAACAATTAGAAGTGATGTTTTAGATTCAAATAAAAATGATGTTGCAACGCTTCGAGCAACTTTGATTGCTCGCGGGACTGGGTGAATCCAAAATGATTAAATTTGAAGAAGTAGAAGTTGGTTTTGAATTGCCAAAATTTACTCATACCTATAAAAGACAAGATTTAGTTGATTATGCAAATGCTTCAGGAGATCAAAACAGAATTCATTTAGATGAAGAATTCGCAAAATCAGTTGGACTTCCTGATGTCATTGCTCATGGAATGTTAACTATGGGATTGGCTGGAAATGTTGTTACCAATTGGATTAAAGATATTGGGGCTATTAAAAGCTTTTCTGTAAAATTTTCCTCTCCAGTAGTTGTTCCAAATAATAATGAAGGAACAATTGTAGAATTTTCTGGAAAAGTTGAAGAAAAATTAG
>JBEAYY010000094.1:0-8582 GCA_041170365.1 Actinomycetota bacterium | reverse complement strand
CACGGTGCACTTGCTGAAAGAGCATTAGTTCCAGTTTTGCCAAATAGAGCTGAATTTCCTTACGCAATTCGTCAGGTTTCTGAAGCAATTTCTTCAAATGGTTCAACATCAATGGCGTCAGTTTGTGCCTCAACAATGTCGATGCTTAATGCTGGTGTGCCATTAAAAGCAATGGTTGGTGGAATTGCCATGGGATTAATTTCAGGTGAAGTAAACGGCAAACAAGAATATGTTGCTTTAACTGACATTTTAGGTGCAGAAGATGCACTTGGAGATATGGATTTTAAAGTTGCTGGAACTTCAGATTTTATTACTGCATTGCAACTTGATACTAAATTAGACGGTATTCCTGCAAATGTTTTAGCGCAAGCTTTGAAGCAAGCAAAAGATGCTCGAGAAAAAATATTAGGTGTTATGAAAGAAGCAATCAGTTCACCTGATCAAATGAGTCAATATGCTCCTCGCATTATTTCTGTGAAAGTTCCAGTCGACATGATTGGAGCCATCATTGGACCTAAAGGAAAAATGATTAATGAAATTCAAGAAAAATCAGGTGCCCAAATCTCAATAGAAGATGACGGAACTGTATTTATCGGAGCAACTGATGGAAGTGCTGCAGATAAAGCTAAAGAATTAGTAAATGCCATTGCAAATCCACATGTACCAACAGTTGGAGAAAAATATGAAGGCAAAGTTGTTAAAACTGCAGCTTTTGGAGCATTTATAAATCTTTATCCAGGTAAAGATGGTTTATTACATATTTCTCAACTTAAAAAAATGGCAGGCGGAAAGCGTGTTGAAAAAGTTGAAGATGTATTAAACGTAGGAGATAGCGTTCAAGTTGAAATTAATGAAATAGATCCAAAAGGAAAACTTTCATTAGTTCCTGTATTGGATGAAAATACTTCTGCTTAAAATGCTTGAAAAAATTAAAACAGAAGTCCTAGAAGATTCACAACGAGGCGGAGTAGTTACAAGAACTACTCTTTCCTCTGGTTTACGAATAATCACTGAATCAATACCAACTGTTAGAAGTGCTGCAGTTGGTTATTGGGTTTCAACAGGTTCCAGAGACGAAGAAGTTTTAGAAGCAGGTGCTGCCCATTTCTTGGAACATCTTTTGTTTAAAGGAACTCCTTCAAGAACTGCTTTAGAAATATCTTCTTCCATTGAAGCAATTGGTGGAGATATGAATGCTTTTACCACTCAGGAATACACCTGTTTCCATGCCAAAGTTTTAGATCGAGACGTTGATTTAGTTATTGAAACTTTGTCTGACATGTTGACTTCTTCAAATGTAACTCAAGAAGATGTTGATCAAGAAAGAAAAGTAGTTTTAGAAGAAATTTCAATGCATGAAGATGAGCCAAATGAATTAGCTTATGACAATTGGTCACAAAACTTACTTGGAGACCAACCAATTGGAAGACCAATCATTGGCACCAGAAAATCAATATCTGACATGACTAGAAAACAAGTTTATGATTTTTATAAGAAGTTTTATGCTCCAGAAAGAACTGTTATTTCTATTGCTGGAAATATAAATAATGAAAAAGTAGTTGAAAAAATAATTGAGACTTTAAAAAATACTGATTGGGATAAAACTGGAGTTACTCCATTAAAACCAAGGTCTTCTGAAAAACTTAAATCGAAAGGAACTGGATCTTTAATCGTTAGTAAAGATACAGAACAAGCTCATTTAGTCTGGGGAGTGCCTGCTGTAGATAGACATGATGAACGTCGTTACACATTAGCGGTATTAAGTGCAGCCCTTGGTGGCGGAATGTCTTCAAGATTATTTCAGGAGATTAGAGAAAAAAGAGGATTAGTTTATACGGTTTATTCATTTGCTCACCATTACACAGGAATTGGTGTTTATGGAATTTATGCAGGAACAACGAATGAAAAAGTGTCTGAAGTAATAAAAATTATTAAAGAAGAATTAAATGATGTTGCCAAAAATGGTTTAAGAAAAGAAGAATTAACAAGAGGTAAAGGTGCTTTAAGAGGTGGCTTAGTTTTAGGTTTGGAAGAAACAAATTCAAGAATGACTCGAATTGCCAAAGGTGAACTTTTATATGGCGAATATTTATCGTTGGATGATGCAATTAATAAAATTGATGCGGTAACTGAAGAAGACATTAAGAGCCTAGCAAGTGAAATTTTTAATCAAAACGGATTACTTTGTGTAGTGGGTTCATTTGAAAATAAAGATGAATTTAAGGACCTTGTAGTCTAGGGCTATGTCAATTAAAGTTTCGGTCCTTGGTTCCAAAGGCAAAATGGGATCTGAAGTTATCAAAGCAATTAATCAAGCTCAAGATTTAGAACTTGTTGCAAGTATTGATCAAAATGAAAGTTTTGATTTGGTAAAAAATTCAGGATCTAGTGTTGCAGTTGATTTCACAACTCCTGATTCTGTAATGAAAAATATTGAATTACTTATTACTTCAGGAATTTCTCCAATAGTAGGAACTACCGGAATTGATGATAAAAAATTAGAAATAATTAGAAAATTAAGTCTGGATCACGGAAATATTCCAGTTAGAGTTGTACCTAATTTTTCAGTAGGAGCAATTCTGATGATGCGCTTTGCAAAAATGGCAACAAAATTTTATGATTCTGTAGAAATTATTGAATATCATCATGCTCAAAAAGTTGATTCTCCTAGTGGCACAGCTGTAAGAACTGCAAAATTAATAGCCCAGGAAAGAAAAGAAAATAATTTGAAAGAAAATCCTGATGCCACAATTTCAGAAATTCCTGGCTCAAGAGGATCAAAAATTGATGGCATTCCAGTTCATGCTGTAAGAATGCAAGGTTTAGTTGCTCATCAAGAAGTTATTTTTGGATCAAGTGGTGAGAATTTAACCATCCGACATGATTCATTTGATCGAGCATCCTTTATGCCAGGAGTTTTACTAGCCATAAGAAATATAAATAAAGTACCTGGTTTAACAATCGGGATTGATGATTTAATTAAATAAATATCTAAAAAGTGCAGAAACAAAAGCTGCTGCAATAACTACAACAATAAATGGCGCTCTGAATAATAAAAGTAAAAATGCAATAAGAAGTCCCAATAATCTTGCGTCAAAAACTAGTGTTTGACCTTGAGAAAAAGTTTGCACAATAACCAGCGCTGAGAGCATGACGATTGGAACATAATTAGTAATTGATTTAATTGTTGGTTTTTCTAAATATTTTTCAGGAATAATATAACCAGTAATTTTTAAAATAAATGCAATTACTGAAGATGCTATTACTACAACCCATTTTGATTCCATTTATTTTTTCTCTCTTAGACCAAAAATAATTGCAATTAAAACTGAGGCAAGAACTGGAATTCCAGGTTGTACAAAAGGTGTTAAAGAAAACGCCAAAACTCCGGCAATTAATGCCACAGTTCTAATTTTTAAATTTGAAAGTCTTGGCCATAAAAGTGCTAAAAAAGCAGCTGCAACTGCTGCATCTAATCCTAGAGATTTAGGATCTGTGACAAATTGAGCACCAAATGCACCAATAGCTGTTGCTATATTCCAAAATACAAAAACTGAAATTCCCGTTGCCCAAAAAGCCCATCGACCTAAATCTTCATCATTATTGTTAGCAACAGCCATTGCTGTTGATTCATCTATTGTTATTTGTGCACCTAAAACTTTTTTATAGCCTTTTAACTTTAAAAGATTTGCCAAACTTAAAGCATAAAATCCATTTCTTAATCCAAGTAAAGAAGAAGTTGCAATAGCAGCAATAGAACCACCACCAGCACCGATAATTCCAACAACAGCAAATTGTGAGGCCCCAGAAAATAGACCTAAACTCAATATTTGTGTTTGAAAAAAGTTAAACCCACTAGTAACAGCTAAAGCACCAAAAGAGATGCCATAAAGTCCTGTGGCAAGCCCTACGCTTACTGCGTTACGAGTCACAATCGAACGACTAGCGTGTGATGGGATTTTCATACAAGAGAAACGGTATCGTGCGATTTCATGACTACTTCATCTGAGCCATCTATGCCGATCAAATTTAGAAGTGATGTAACCGTTGAGTTGGTTAAGCATTCTGCATCAGATTCTGATGTGGTTTGGGCAGCAAGAGTTTCAACTGCAGGTGAAAGAACTAAAGATGACTCTACAAAAAATGTTGATGCAAAAGAACACACTGGTTTAATTAATTTTTTATTAAGAGAACGTCATGGCACACCATTTGAACACTCCATATTTACTTTTTATGTGAAAGCTCCAATTTTTGTTTGGCGAGAACACATGAGACATAGAATTGCTTCATACAATGAAGAATCCGGAAGATATCGACAATTAGATCCAGAATTTTATTTTCCAAATACATCACGAAATTTACAACAAGTTGGCAAAACTGGTGCATACACATTTGAACCAGGTACTAAAGAACAATATGAAGTAACTGAGGCAGAATTCAAAAAATCTTGCGAACAGGCATATGCAAGTTATGAAAAAATGCTTGAAGCAGGAGTTGCACGCGAAGTTGCTCGTGGAGTTTTACCGGTAACAATTTATTCAAGTGCTTATGTCACCATGAACTCAAGAGCTTTAATGAATTTTCTTTCACTAAGACGAAAAGCCGAAGGTTCGCATTTTCCTTCATATCCCCAAAGAGAAATTGAAATGGTCGCAGAGAAATATGAAGAATTTTTTGCAAAAATCATGCCAATTACCCACACAGCATTTATCAACAATGGTCGAGTTGCTCCCTAGGCGCTAATCTTTCTGTTATGAATAATGCAAACCGTCCTTTTGGAACGGTATTAACTGCAATGATCACTCCTTTTACAAAAGATGACAAAGTCGATATTGAAGGTGCTGCACGTTTAGCAAAACATTTAGTTGAACTTGGTAATGATGGAATTGTGGTTAATGGCACAACTGGAGAATCTGCCACCACAACTGAAATAGAAAAAAATCAAGTCTTAAAAGCAGTTTTAGAAGAAGTTGGAAGTAAAGCAAAAGTTGTAGCAGGAGTTGGAAGTAATGACACTGCACATACGGTTGGACTTGCAAAGGATGCAGCAAAACTTGGTGCTCATGGAGTTTTAGTTGTTACTCCTTATTACAACAAACCAACACAAGCTGGAGTTTATGCACACTTTAAGACAGTGGCAGATGCGACTGATCTTCCTTTAATGATGTATGACATTCCTGGAAGAGCAGGAATTCCTATTGAAACAGAAACATTATTGCGTCTGAGTGAGCATCCAAGGATCGTGGCAAATAAAGATGCCAAAAATAATTTAGAAGCAGCATCAAAAGTAATTAAAGAAACAAATTTAGCTTGGTATTCAGGTGAAGATGCTTTGAATCTTCCACTACTTTCTATTGGAGCAATTGGTTTTGTTAGTGTTTGTGGTCATTTAATTGCAGATCGCTTAAAAGAAATGTCAGAAGCTTTTTTTAGTAATAATTTTTCTAAAGCATTAGAAATACATCAAAATCTTTTACCGATTTATACAGGTGTCATGAGTCGAATGCCTGGAGTTATGTCCATCAAAGCTGCATTAAGACTAAAAGGATTACCGGCAGGCGCAGCCCGTTTGCCACTCGTCGATGCTGACGAAAAACAAATCGAACAATTAAGAGCAGATTTGCTCGCGGGAGGCTTAAAGATTTGACGTTAACTCATCATGAGTTTCCGTTGCCAGAAAAATTAGCACCGGAAACTCTACGTGTCGTTGCCTTAGGTGGCATCGGTGAAATCGGTCGAAATATGACTGTCTTACAAGTTGAAAAAGATATTTTAATTGTTGATATTGGAGTACTTTTTCCAGAAGAAAATCAACCTGGTGTTGATTTAATTTTGCCTGACTTTGAATATTTACGAGACAAATTAAACAAAGTTAAAGCAATAGTTTTAACTCATGCTCACGAAGATCACATAGGTGGTGTTCCTTACTTCTTAAGGGAAGCACCCCATGTTCCAATTTATGGTTCTAAATTAACTCTGGCATTTCTGGCCGAAAAATTAAAAGAACATCGTATTAAAGCAGATTTACGTCAAGTTAAAGAAGGCGATGTTGAAAAGATTGGTGAATTTGAAGTTAGCTTTATAGCGGTAAATCATTCAATTCCAGATGCTCTTGCATTATCTGTTAAAACTAAAGCAGGAAATTTGATTCATACAGGTGATTTTAAAATGGATCAATTACCACTTGATGGTCGAATTACTGATCTAAATGCTTTTGCAAAATTAGGAAGTCAAGGCGTTGACTTAGCACTTGTTGATTCCACAAACGCTGAAATTCCTGGATTTATTGCACACGAAAAAGATTTAGCCCCTGTTATTGAATCAATAGTTTCAAGGGCTCCAAGAAGAGTAATAGTGGCAAGTTTTGCATCTCATGTTCACAGAGTGCAACAAATAATTGATGCTGCACATTTAAATAATAGAAAAATAATCTTTGTAGGTCGATCAATGATTAAAAATATGGGAATTGCAAGAGATTTAGGTTATTTAAAAATTCCTGCAAATGCCACTATTGAACTAGACGAAATTGATCAATATGCAGATGATGAAATCGTTTTAATTACGACAGGTTCTCAAGGTGAACCAATGTCGGCACTTTCTCGCATGGCTGGCCTTGATCACAAAATAAGAATAAGTAATGGAGACACTGTTATTTTGGCTTCATCTTTAATTCCAGGAAATGAAAATTCTGTAAACAAAGTAATCAATGGATTAACAAAACAAGGTGCAAATGTAGTTCATTCAGGAAATGCTAAAGTTCACGTTTCAGGGCATGCAGCAAGTGGAGAGTTACTATATTTTTATAACATTTTAAAACCAAGAAATGTGATGCCAATCCATGGTGAACCAAGACATTTAGCTGCCAATGCATCTTTAGCAATAAAAACAGGTGTTAATAAAGAAAATGTTGTCATCACAGCTGATGGGGTAGTGGTTGATTTAAAAAACAGAAAAGCCAAAATTGTAGGTGCTATTCCTTGTGGATTTGTTTTTGTCGATGGTTCAAGTGTTGGTGGTGTCGCTGAAGATTCTTTAAAGGATAGAAAAATTTTAGGAGAAGAAGGTTTCATTTCCGTAGTGGTTGTGGTTGATTCAGTAGAAAATAAAGTCGTAGCAGGGCCTGAAATCCATGCAAGAGGATTTTCAGAAAATGATGAAGTATTTGAAGAAGTTATTCCGTTAATAAAAACTAACTTAGAACAAGCTATGAATGATAATGTTTATGACATTAACCAATTACAAAAAGTTGTAAGACGAACAACTGGTAAATGGGTAAGTGATCATCACAGAAGAAGACCGATGATCATTCCTGTTGTGGTTGAAGCCTAAAAGGAGAAAAAATGAGTGAAGAAAAAGTAAAAATAACTGTTAAACCAAATGGATCAATTCGCGTTGAAGGAAATTTTGAACTTAATTACACAAAAGCAGGCACTGATGAAGTTACTAGTGAAGAGATTCAAGGCTCAAAATCACTTTGTCGTTGTGGCCACTCTAAAGAAAAACCTTTTTGCGATGGTTCACATCGAGAAGCAGGTTTTCAGGGTTAATAAGGTGCGTAAGTGACGACACGCACTAAAAGTAACTTCTGATACGCAAGTTTCTAGTGTTTCTCGAGGGTAACCTCTATTTATGGCTACAAGTACGCCGGCTCGTTCGCGTGCCCAAAATAAAAAAACTAGAAGCGCTAAAGCTTCTAGTGGTTTCATACTTTTAATTGGACGTTTACTTTCATTAATTTCTCTAGCTTGGAATGTATTAGCAAAAGTTTTTGGCGCACTTATTAGAGCAGTTGGTCATGGCGCATCTGAAATTGATCCTAAACAAAGAAGAGACGGACTTGGTTTAGTTTTACTTGCACTTTCAATTATTGTGGCTGCACAAAGTTGGTTTGGAACTCAAACCGTAATCACTAATTACTCAAAACTAATAATTGGTGGTTTTTTAGGAGCTTTAACAATATTTTTACCAGTAGTTCTTGTTTATGGAGCTTGGCAAACATTTCGAAATCCAGCTAAAAAAGGTGATGGACCAAGAATTGCTATTGGTGTTTCTTCTGTATTAATAAGTGTTTCTGGGTTGTGGCATTTATATAAAGGTTTACCAAACCCAGGTGATGGCGTTGCCGCAATGCAATCTGGTGCAGGTTGGCTTGGCTGGGTGGTTGCCACACCATTAACAGGTTTAACTAATGGATTGATTGCATCCTTGATGCTTTTATTATTTGGATTTTTTGGTTTATTAATAACTACAAAAACTCCAGTTTCTACTGTTGGAGTAAAAATTAAAACATTATTGTTACACATTTTTAGAAAACGTGAAAAAGAAGTTAGTGATGATCTAGATCAAGAACTAGATGCATTTACTGCTACTGATTATGATGAAGAATTAATCGAAGATGACATAGTTGAATCTGAATATGAAGAAGAACCTTTAAAAAAAGGTAATGTTTTAACTCGTTGGTTAAGTAAATGGCAATCAAAAGATGTAGAAGAAGATTTAGAAACTTTAGTAGATGATGAGCCATTTGCAGCATCACCTGTTATTCAAGAAAATCAAATAATTGAAGATATTGATTCAACTCA
>JBEAYY010000093.1:0-3552 GCA_041170365.1 Actinomycetota bacterium | reverse complement strand
CAGTTAAAGAAACTCTTGATTTCACATTTAATTTTGAAAGTTGAGCAAGAACATCTTTCATAGGTTTATTTAAATCAATTTTTGTTACATCATCATTTAGATGTTCATCAGTTGTTTCTGGTAAAAATTGAGCAGGATCAGTTTCTAATTGCTCAAGAAAAACACCATCTTTATTAATTTTTGCCAATATCTGTCTATCTGCTGCACAAGAAACAGCAATTGAAACAGGAAGAGAAGCACCATGTCGAGGAAGTCTGATAACTCTTACATCATGACAAAAATACTTTCCACCAAATTGAGCACCAATTCCAAAAGTTTGGCTCATCTTTAATACATGTTCTTCCATTTCCAAATCTCTAAATCCATGACCAAGTAATGAACCTTTTGTAGGTAAAGAATCAAGAGATCTTGTGGTGGCAAGTTTTGCAACCTTTAATGAATATTCAGCACTTGTGCCACCAATAACTATTGCTAAGTGATACGGAGGACAAGCCGCTGTTCCTAACAGTCTTAATTTTTCTTCCAAGAATTCGTCTAACTTTTCAGGATTTAGTAATGCTTTTGTTTCCTGATACATCAAAGATTTATTAGCAGATCCTCCACCTTTGGCCATAAACATAAATGAATATTCCAATTTATTACCTGGTTTAGTATCTGCATAAATTTCAATTTGAGCTGGCAAATTTGTTCCAGTATTTTTTTCTTCCCACATTGAAAGTGGAGCAAGTTGGGAATAGCGAAGATTTAATTGTTGATAGGCATTAAATACTCCTTCAGCAATTACTTCTTCATCGTGAGAATTAGTGATGACATTTGAGCCTCGTTTGCCTGTGATAATTACAGTTCCTGTGTCTTGGCACATTGGCAGAACTCCACCGGAAGAAATATTGGCATTTTTTAAAAGATCAAGAGCTACGAATTTATCGTTATTACTTGCTTCATTGTCATCAAGAATTTTTCTTAATTGTTTTAAATGACTGGTTCTTAAATAATGTTGGGAATCATGCATTGCTTCAAAGGTAAGTTTTTTAATAGTTTCAGGTTCAATAACTAAAAACTCTTTGTTGCCTAGTTTTTCAATTTTGAAACCAGAATCAGAGATTTTTCTATAGGCAGTTTTATCTTCACCTAAAGGCAGAAGTTCTGTGTATTGAAACTCTGCCATGGCAAGATTTCCTTCCAGAAATTAAATCCTCTTTCATCTTACGCCTATGCACAAGGAGCGAGAAATTCAAACTTCGGCAACAATAGGAAGTATGAGTCAGAAAAAATCTCGCACACTTCAATCAGTTTCTGACATGGTTCTTTCCTTAATTGTCACTGGATTGTTAGTTGGGTCACTTGCAACATTTGTGTGGTTTACCAGGCAAGATTCAGAAGTAGTTTTAAGACCAATTGATTGGCAAGGAGTTGCACTTGGTGCAAAAGAAAGAACTGATTTACCAACTTATGGACCAATTGGATTAAGTAAAGATTGGAATGCGACAAGTGCAAGATTAGAAACAATCGGTGATTCGCAAGTTTGGAGAGTTGGAGTTGTAACTCCTAGTCAAGAATTCATTAGTGTAATTGTTTCAAAAACTGAATTAAAAAGATTAATTAAAACCTATACAACTTTAGAATTGGAAAATGAACAAACAAAAGTTATTAATGATAAAACTTATACAGTTTTAGAAAATGAAAAAGATAAATTACTTTTTATTACTGAAAATAATGTAAATTTATTAATTTATACAACTACTAATTGGGATGAGATTAATACTTTTATTTCTAAACTAGGTATTCCTAATTAATTTTCTTCCTCTTCATCTTCAGTTAAAGCTTCTAATCGTTCTTGTGCTGAATCTAAAATATTTTGACAAAGAAGAGCAAGTTGTTCACCTTTTTCCCAAAGTTTTAAAGTTTCCTCTAATGCCAGGTTTCCTGATTCAAGTTGGGTGACTATTTCTTCCAAAGCAGTTCTTGCTTGTTCATAACTTAGGTTTGCATCTTTTGCCATGGCTTAACTATATTTCTCTTACTTTTTTACTTCTACTTGGAGGGAATCTTTTTCAAGACGGATTTTAAGTAAATCACCAGAATTTACATCACTTTCTTTTCTCACTAATTTTCCATCATTTTTTTGTACAAGGGCAAAACCTCTGGCTAAAGTGCTCAAAGGAGAAAGAGTTCTAAGTTGAGCAAGGCGAGGTTTAAACCAAGTCTGTTCGGTATAAATTTTTGTAGAAATAAGATTTCTTAAATTGGTTTTTAAGTCAATAATTACATCTCTATGGGATTGAATAAATTCTTTTGGTGAATCAAGTGCTGATTTTTCAAGTAGTCTTTCTAGACTAGTTTGTTCTCGTTCAATTCGATTAGCAATGATTTCTCTCATTCTAAATACCCAATCATCGATTAATTCAATTTCATCTTCTAAGTCTGGAACTAATTTTGAAGCAGCATCCGTTGGAGTTGATGCTCTTAAATCTGCAACATAATCTAAAAGTGGATTATCTTGTTCATGCCCAATTGCACTAATTACTGGAATATTTGAGGCAGCAACTGCTCTTAATAACATTTCATCTGAAAAAGGTAATAAATCTTCAAAGGAACCACCACCACGAGTAATTACAATTACCTCAACTTCATTTTCTGCATTTAATTGAGCAAGTGCTGCTCTTACTTCGGAAGAAGATTTAACACCTTGAACTGCAACTTCATGCACATCAAATTTGATTCCAGGCCAACGAAGCATGGTATTTTCCATAACATCTTTCATGGCAGCACTTGCCCTGCCACAAATTAAACCTATTTTTTTAGGTAAAAAAGGAATAGGTTTCTTTTTTTCTGGTGCAAATAAACCTTCTTTTAATAATTGTTGTTTTAATTTTTCAAGTGCAATCATTAATTCACCTAAACCAACAGGTTGAATTCTTCTTGCTCTAAAAACTAAAGATCCTCTATTCATCCAAAATTCAGGTTTGCCATGAACTAAAACTCTTTGGCCACTTTCAATTTCTGATGGAGCATCATCTAAAACAGAACGATTAAAAACCACATTCAATGTGGCTTCTGCTGAAACATCTCTTAAATCAACAAATACCCAATCACTTCCAGGTCTTATTTTTATAGAAGTAATTTGTCCTTCAATCCAGACAGAAGGCATTGAGGAAATAACTTCAGATAATGCTCTTGAGGCGTCTTTGACTTGGATTGCTTCTTCGGGACTTTGGCCTGACTTCATGAAAACAGCGTAGATGCTCAAGATGCTTTCCTCAACGCCAGCGCATACGATATTTAATATGACTTCAACAGGCAAAGTTCTTTTAGCAGCACCTCGTGGATATTGCGCTGGAGTTGATAGAGCAGTTGTAACTGTTGAAAAAGCTCTCCAAGTTCATGGAGCTCCTGTTTATGTTAGAAAACAAATTGTTCATAACAAACATGTTGTTGAAACTTTAGAAAAAAAAGGCGTAATTTTTGTTGATGAATTAAGTGAAGTTCCAGAAGGATCTTTAGTGGTATTTAGTGCCCATGGAGTTTCTCCAGCTGTGCACGAAGAGGCAAAAC
>JBEAYY010000092.1:0-2635 GCA_041170365.1 Actinomycetota bacterium | reverse complement strand
AATATCCAGATTGTTTTGTTATGGGAGATATTGGCCCAAGTGGTGAACTTATGGAACCTATGGGCACATTAACTATTGATCAAGCAAAAGAAATATTTGCAGAACAAATTAAAGGTTTAGTGGCAGGTGGTGTGGATGCAATTTTGATTGAAACCATGAGTGACTTGGCAGAAGTTGAAGCGGCAGTAAAAGCTGCTCAAGAAGTAGCTCCAGGATTACCAATCGTTGTCACATTTTCATTTGATACAAATTTAAGAACCATGATGGGTGTTAAACCTGAAATGGCAGTTAAACAAATTTCAGCATTAGGAGTTCGTCTCATTGGAGCAAATTGTGGACGTGGCACGGATGAAATGAAAATAATTGCTCAAGAATTAGCAAGTGCCAGACAACCTGGAACTTATTTAATTACTCAATCAAATGCCGGTTTACCAAAGCTTGTGGGAGATGAATTTATTTATGATGGAACACCAGAAGAAATGGCCAAGTACGCAAAAGAAATGAAAGAAATTGGTATTAATGTTATTGGCTCTTGTTGTGGTTCCACTCCTAAGCACACTAAAGCAATTAGTGAAGCAGTTAAATAATTTGTTAAATGGATAATGAAGATTATTTAGTAAATAGACCTGATTTAGGGGATCGATCAGAAGTTCAAGCTGGGGAATTTTATCCAGTAGTTGGAGTCGGGCCTCATCCAAAACCATGGCCAATTGGCGAACAATATGATCCTCAATATTTAGAGAATGGGGATAAAAGAAATGTGCTGGATAAATATAGATACTGGTCTGTTGAAGCAATCGTTAAAGATTTAGATAAATCAAGACATCCCTTACATATTGCTATTGAAAATTGGCAACATGATTTAAATATTGGTTCTGTTGTAAGAACTGCCAATGCTTTCAATGTCGCAGGTGTTCACATAATCGGTAAGCGTGATTGGAACAAACGAGGTGCCATGGTTACAGATAAATATTTACACCTTTTCCACCATGCTACACCTAAAGAATTTAGTGATTGGGCTAAAGAAAATAATGTGCCAGTTATTGGTATCGACAATGTAGAAAATTGCGAACCTTTAGAAACAGCAAAACTACCAAATCCTTGCGCATTTTTATTTGGACAAGAAGGCCCAGGATTATCTGATGACGCTATTTCAATATGTGAAAAAATTTATGAAATTAAACAATATGGATCAACAAGATCTATGAATGCCTCAGCAGCTGGTGCTATAGCAATGTTTGCTTGGGGATTGCAGCATATTTCATTAAAGTAAACCTTTTGAATTAAAAAATTTTTGATTTATTGGTTCAGTTAGTTAGAATATTTAAATACCAGTGAAGGTCTCTGAACCTCCACTCAACGACCCCGAAAGGGGTCGTTCCTTTATATAAACAAATTTTTTGATCCCATATATTTAAATCCTTTTTAAATGTGGATGACTTCAGATGTGGAAAAGTCTTTTAGGGCATATGATTTAGAAAACTTATGAAAACTAAACGTATTATTTTTCCTGATCAACTTGGAAATCATTTCATTAATGATCATGATGGCGAAATCATTATTTTAATCAGCAAAGAAGACATGTGGGCTCGAAAAATGCATCGAGCAAAAGCTCAATGGTGGTTAAGTGCTATTTGGCATAAAAAAGAAGAATTAGGTAAACGATGCCAAGTAGTAGAGGTTAATTCTGTAAAGGAATTTGTAAATAAATTTAAAGATCAAGCCTCAGTTATAGCTCCGACTAGTTATCGAGCAAGAAAAGCATTTTTAAACAAAGATAACTTTATAAAACTTCCTTCTAGAGGTTTTGTATTAAGTGAGAAAGATTTTGCTAATTGGATAAATACCAGAAAAGATAAGAAATTAAAGTTAGAAGATTTCTATAGATTTCAAAGACTGTTCCACTCAGTTTTAGTTGATGGAAAAGAAAATCCAATAGGTGGAGCATGGAATTTTGATCATGAAAATAGATTGCCCCCACCAAAAAATGTTAAAGTTCTTGAATTAGAAAAACCTTATTATCCTAAAGAAGATGAAATAGATGATTTTGCTAGAAAAGAAATAAAAAGATTAGAAAAAGAAGGCTTTGAATTTATTGGAACTGATAAAAAAAGAATATTTGTAGCTACTGAAAAAGAAGCGAAGAAATTACTAGCAAACTTTTTTGAAACTCGTTTAAAACAATTTGGTCCCTATGAAGATGCCTCATTAATTGATGACTGGCATATGTCTCATTCCCTCTTATCAGCTCCTTTAAATATTGGGCTTCTTGATCCTTTGCAAGTAGTAAAAGATGCAGAAAAAGAATTAAAAAATAAAGCCCCAATTGCAAGTGTGGAAGGATTTATCCGCCAAATTCTTGGCTGGCGTGATTATATTTGGCATCTTTATTGGTATTTCGGTGAAGAATATTCTGAAAACAATAACTTTTTAAAAGCTAATAAGAAATTACCTGATTGGTTAGAAGATTTAGATAATTCCAAAATTAAAGCAAATTGCTTAAATCATGTTGTAGGTGATTTAAATGAAAGAGCTTGGGTGCATCACATTCAAAGACTTATGATTTTAGGAAGTTGGTGCATGCAACAAGGAATTAATCCTCAACAATTAGTTGATTGGTTTGATCGAGCTTTTA
>JBEAYY010000091.1:0-2593 GCA_041170365.1 Actinomycetota bacterium | reverse complement strand
CTAATTTATGTTTGTAACTGCTCGAGTATTTTCCTTAAGTCATCAAACCCCAAGAGAAAACGGAATAAAAGCAGCTAAGGAAGCTCTTTCTTTAGGTAGGGCAATTGTTATTCCAACTGACACAAGTTATGCCATAGCAGTAAGAGCAATGGATGAAAAAGCAGTAAATTTGTTGTGGAAAATAAAAAATCAAACTCCTAAAACTCCTCTAACAATATTTGTTTCAAATATCGGACTTCTTCATAAGTTTTGTGCAGGAATCACGGAAGAAACTAAAGCAAAATTTTTAAATTTTTGGCCAGGATCTTTAACAATCATAAATAAAGGCTTAAATAATTTATTGTGGAATAAAGGAATTATTCCAAATGTTGTCTCAGTCAGAATGCCCCTTCATCCTGTGGTTTCAGAAATACTTGGTGAAGAAGAAATAGTTGCGACCACTAGTCCAAATAAAGCAGGTTCACCAATTGGCACAAATATTACTGATATCAAAGCACAATTTGGAAACGATATTTCAGTTTATTTAGATGCAGGAATTCTAAATCCAAGTTCTTTATCTTCTATTCTTGATTTAACAACAGAACTTCCAGTTTTGGTTAGAGAAGGTAGTGTTTCAATGGATGAAATTTACAAAGTTTATCCAAATGCAGTCAAAGAAATAGAAGAATTAGCGGGGAATAAAGAGCAAGAATCCAGCAATCAAAGTTGAGATAAGAGCAGCATATTCAAAAGCTCTTTGATTTAATTTCTTCATTATTCTTTGACCAAATAAAGCTCCTAAAATAACAAAAGGTGCAAGATATAAAGCTAGTTTTAATGTCTCTAAAGTGATAATTCCTAAATGAGTATTAAAAGGAATCTTGGAGGTGTTAATAATGAAAAATAACCAACTATTTGTGCCCACAAATGTTTGCATTGGAAGTTGTAAATGAAGTAAATAAAGAGAAAATATTGGACCAGCAGAATTCGCAGTCATCGTCATAATTCCAACTAAAACACCCATTAGTTGAGCAGTTAACTTCGTTCTTTGTTTCAAGTTTGCTTTTTCATGATCTTGAAGTCTTTCGTGTTTTAATCTTTTTCTTATTTCATAAATGGCGGTAAAAATTAAGATTGCACCAATGACATAGGCAACTTCTCTAGAAGTTGACCAAGAAAGCAAAAAATATCCAATAACCATTCCCACAAAAACTGAAGGCAAAATTCTTGCCACGATATCCCAGCGACCAGCTTTTCTATAAGCAAGTAAAGCCATGATGTCGCCTAAAATTAACAGCGGCAAAATTGCGCCAACTGAAAGTTTGGCAGGAATTACAAGTGCAAATAAGCCAACTGGCATTGTGGCAGCTGCTGGCACGGAAGACTTAGCAAGACCTATTACAAATACAGCAAATGCAGCAATTAAAAAACCTACAAGATTTAGCTCTAATGGCAGAGTCAAATTAAATTAGTCCAACAGGTCGAACAAGTGCTTCTTGGATAATTGAATCGATAACATCTTCATATTTCATACCTTTTTCTTTCCATGACAATGCAAATGAGCCATCTTTACCTAAATAAGGCTGGCTATTTACTTCGATAACTAGTAATTCGCCTTCTTTATCAATCATCATTTCAATTTGGGCAAAGCCTGAAAGTTTTAATACTTCAAATGTTTTATTTGCATATTCATGAATTAATTTAATGACTTCTTGATCTAAATCTTTTGCTTTTTCAAATGAATATTTTGATTTATCACTTCTAGCAATAAAATTAAATAATTTTTGACTTTTATCCAACTTGGTTTCAATTATTTCACTCGTAATTGTTTTTCTTTTGGTATCCTCAATAATGTTACATTCGATTAAATGTTTTGGTTCATGATATTTTTCAACAATTACTCGTCCATCAAAGTTTCGAGCAATTTCAATATTTTTCTTCCAATCTCTTGGAACTCTGGTGAAAGAAACACCAACCCCATTACTTCCTCTTGCAGGTTTTACCACAACCGGCATTCTTAATGCATTAGCTCTTGCAACACAAGAAAGTGGATCTCTTCTCCAATTTTTGTCATTAATAATTGAAAGTGCAGGAGTTGGAACTTCAACAGATTGCATTAATAATTTGGCAGTTGGTTTATCAGTTGCAATAGCTGAACCTAAAGTATCTGAACCAACAAATCTAACTATTTCTGTTTCTAGTAGTCCTTGAACTGTTCCATCAGAAGCCCAAGCTCCCATTAGAGTTGAAAAAACAACAGGGGATTCAAGTAGTGATTCAGGTGGAAGAACTGAAACTTTTACATCTTTTATCTCTTTTACTGACTCATCAGTGATTTCAAAGTTTTCTTTATTTAAGTTATTTCTTAGTGAAGCAAGATCATTAAATTCAACCCAGTTTGCTTCCATGGTCATGCCATAAGCCTTAACAAGATAACCTTTGGCCTCAAGAGCATCGATTACATCTTTGGCAGAAAGACAGGATCGATAGTTTTCTGAGTTTCGACCACCGAGCAAAACAGCTACTTTGGTTTTTTCACTCACTTAAAAGTCTCCTTGAAATCCACAAGTCTTTGAGTTATTTACCTCAATTTTAGTGATTCAAGTCCTTCCCA
>JBEAYY010000090.1:0-2768 GCA_041170365.1 Actinomycetota bacterium | reverse complement strand
TTGCTTCACCTGATTCACTTGCTTGCTTGACTGACAAAGAAATTCTTCTTCTTTCAAGATCAATGTCAATGATTTTCACATTCACATCTTGATTAACTTGTACAACTTGTTCTGGGATTTCCACTTGACTATCTGAAAGTTCAGAAATGTGAACTAAACCTTCAATACCATCGGCAACTCTGATGAAAGCACCGAATGGAACAAGTTTGGTGACTTTACCTGGAACAACTTGGTTAATTTTGTGTGATCTAGAGAATTGTTGCCATGGATCTTCTTGTGTTGATTTAAGAGATAAAGAAACTCTTTCTCTTTCCATATCAACTTCTAAAACTTCCACTGTTACTTCTTGGCCAACTTGAACAACCTCTGATGGGTGTTCAATGTGTTTCCAAGAAAGTTCAGAAACGTGAACAAGTCCATCAACTCCACCTAAATCAACGAATGCACCGAAATTAACAATGCTTGAAATTTGTCCGGTACGAATTTGACCTTTTTGTAATTGATTTAAGAATGTAGAACGAACAGCTGATTGTGTTTGTTCTAACCAAGCTCTTCTAGACAAAACCACATTGTTTCGATTTTTATCTAGTTCAATAATTTTCGCTTCAATATCTTTGCCGATATAAGGAGAAAGATCTCTTACTCTTCTCATTTCAACTAAAGATGCTGGTAAGAATCCTCTTAAACCGATATCAACAATCAAGCCACCTTTAACAACTTCAATGACATGACCTTTAACAAAACCATCTTCATTTTTAATTTTTTCAATATCTCCCCATGCTCTTTCATATTGAGCACGTTTCTTTGAAAGAATTAAACGACCTTCTTTATCTTCTTTCTGTAAAACTAAAGCCTCAATTCGATCACCTGGTTTAACAATTTCACCTGGATCAATGTCATGTTTAATTGATAATTCTCTTGAAGGAATTACGCCTTCAGTTTTATAACCGATATCTAATAGAACTTCGTCTCTATCAATTTTTACAACAGTTCCTGAGACTAAATCGCCATCATTAAAATACTTGATTGTTTGATCAATTGCTTTTAATAGTTCTTCTTGATTTCCTACATCGTTTATTGCAACTTGCGGACTTGCGGTAGTAGTTGTGGACATGTACTTCTTCTCTTATATGACCTGGACCTTCCAGGACATATAAAGATTAGTTGTTGACCAAAAATCACTTGCAAAGTGGTTAGTGTGCAGCCTGATCCCACGAAGAACCAACACCTATGGAGACATCTAAAGGAACTAACAGATCTGCGGCCTTGCCCATTTCTGTTTTGACCAGTGTTTTCACTGTTTCCAACTCTTTTGGCCAAACTTCGATCACTAATTCATCGTGAACTTGTAACAAAATTCTTGATTTCAAATCATTTCCTTTTAACACCTTGTCAACTTTTAACATGGCACTTTTGACAATGTCAGCTGCTGATCCTTGAATTGGTGCATTCAAAGCCATCCGCTCTGCCATATCTCTTCTTTGTCTATCCGTGCTGGTTAGATCTGGGAAATATCTTCTTCTTCCCATAATTGTTTCAGTGAATCCATTTTTACGTGCTTCTTCAACAACAGTTGCTAAATAATCTCTTACTCCACCAAATCTTTTAAAATACTCATCCATTAATTTACTTGCCTGACTTACTTCGATATCTAAAGATTTACTTAAACCATAGGCGCCCATTCCATATGCAAGTCCATATGAAATAGCTTTAATTTGTCTTCGAAGTTCTTCATTTACTTGATTTGGTTTTACTCCAAATACAAGTGCTGCAGAAGTGGTGTGTAAATCCTCACCTGATTTAAAAGCGTTTATCAATCCTGGATCTTTGGAAAGATGAGCCATAATTCTCATTTCAATTTGGCTATAGTCAGCTGTTAAAAGACATTCATAGTTTTTTGCATTAATAAAGCAATCTCTGATTCTTTTTCCTTGATCAGTTCTTATTGGAATATTTTGTAAATTTGGCTCAGTGCTCGAAAGTCTTCCAGTTGAGGTAATTGTTTGATTGAAAGTGGTATGAATTCTTGATTCTTTATCAACCAGTGGAATTAAAGATGCTGCAACCTGTTTCAATTTTGTTATATCTCGCCATTTAAGAATCAATGACAACAAAGGATCTTTGGTACTTGCAAATAATTCCTCTAAAGCAGTTGCATCTGTGGTATAGCCAGTTTTTGTTTTTTTGGTTTTTGGTAATTTTCTTTCGTCGAATAAAACAGTTTGTAATTGTTTTGGTGAGGCTAAATTAAATTCATGACCCACTATTTTAAAAGAATCTTTTTCGTATCCATTAGCAATTTTTTCAAATTCAACTTGCAAAGAATTTAATTTCTTTAAATCAACAGCAATACCTGCATCTTCCATCTCAGAAAGTAATTTTGCTAATGGTAGTTCTAAATCAAAAAATAACTTTTCTAAGTTTTGTTCTTGTAATTTTTGAGAAATATTTTTTGAAATCAAATAAATGGCTTGGGCTCTAATACCAAGTGCTTCTAAATCTGAATCTGTATCAAAACTAAGTTGTCCACTAGATTCACTGCTTTGTCCAGGAGAGAAACCTAAAACTCTGATACAAATATCTTCTAAATCATAACTTCTAAGTCCTGGATTAACTAAATAGGAACTTATTTCAATATCATCAAATATTCCATTTAATTCAATATTTAAAAATCTACTAACATGATAGAAATCTTTTGAACCATGAACTGTTTTTAGTTTATTTTTATCTTGCAACCAATCAATAAACAAATCTCTATCTTTAGAATC
>JBEAYY010000089.1:0-3110 GCA_041170365.1 Actinomycetota bacterium | reverse complement strand
CGACCTCCAGGGTTTTTGCCTTGGTCAAGAATTGTTACATCGTAATTATTGTCAATTAATGTGTGAGCAGCAGCAATTCCAGAAATTCCAGAACCGATTACCGCAACAGATTGCACTTAAATTTTATTTAAGTATTAGATGCATCAGCAATGCTTTGCACTGCCTTGTCCAAAGTTGCATCAAATTCTTGATCACTTTGTTGAGCGGTTAAGCCTTCAGTTAAAGCTCTGGAGAAACTTGCTATTACTCCATTATTTTTAACCAAAATTTGGTTTGCTTTATCTCTGGAATAACCTCCAGATAATGCAACAACTCTAATTACTCTTGGATGTTTAACAAGATCTGCATAAAAATTATCTTCAGTTGGAAGAGTAAGTTTTAGCATTACGTTTTGATTTTCACTTAATTTATTTAAGTGATCTAATAAAAACAGTTTCAAAATGCTTTCTGCTTCTGTTTTATTTGGACAATTAATATCAACTTCTGGTTCAATTATTGGAACTAAACCTTTTGCCAATATTTTTTTACCTAAATCAAATTGTTGTTCAACTATTTCTTTAATACCTGTTCTATTTGCATCTTTTATAACTGATCGCATTTTGGTACCAAATACTTTATGAGAGTTTGCTCTATCCAAACGATCATCTAATTCTGGAATTGGTTTCATTAACTGCACACCATTATTTTCTGCAGCTAAACCGTTATCAACTTTCAAGAAAGGAACAATACCTTTGTTTTCCCATAAGTATTCTGCTGTTCCTTTGCCATCAATTGTTCTGTCCATAGTCATTTCAAAAAGAATTGCTCCTAGAATTCTTTCTTTGTTTAATGAAGGAGATTTAATTATTCTTGTTCTCATTTGATGAACTAAGTCAAACATTTGTTCTTCGCCTGAATACTCAGATTCTTCAATGCCATAAAGCTTCAATGCTTTAGGAGTGCTACCACCACTTTGATCTAGAGCTGCAATGAATCCTTTTCCAGTTTTCATTCTGTTTAATTGTTCTGTATTCAAGTTGTTTTCCTTTAGCCGATTGAGTCAACTTAATTATTCCACAAGTGCTAACTTTGTTTTAATTCAACTAAGGATTAAGGTATTTATTATGTATACAGATTCGGTTAAGTCTGAATTAATTAAACAAATCAAAGAAAAAGCCGTCGTTCACGGCAAAGTTATTTTGTCCAGCGGAAAAGAAGCCGATTATTACGTTGATTTAAGACGGGTGACATTAGATAGTGTTGCTGCCCCGTTAGTTGGACAAGCAATGCTTGATGTCACAAAAAATTTAGATTTTGAATGCGTTGGAGGACTGACTTTAGGTGCAGATCCTGTTGCAACAGCCATGATGCATGTTGCTAAACAAAATGGCAGAAATTTAAATGCATTTGTGGTTAGAAAAGAAGGTAAAGCTCACGGTTTACAAAGAAGGATCGAAGGACCAGAAGTTAAAGGTAAAAAAGTATTAGCAGTTGAAGATACTTCAACCACAGGTGGTTCTGTTTTAACAGCAGTTGAAGCATTAAAAGAAGCAGGTGCCATCGTTGTAGGTGTTGCTGTTGTAGTTGATCGTGGTGCAGGTAAAAAAATTGAAGAAGCTGGATTGAAATATCTTTCAGTAGTTTCTTTACAAGAACTAGGACTTTCTTAAATTAAGAAATGAATCCATTTGATAAACCTCAATCTTCAAAATTAGTACTTATAACTGATCCTTTTGAAAAAACTCCACTTGATGAAAATTTATTTGATTTAGTGATAAGAACCTCCAGCGCAAATTCTGCAAGAGAAGATATTGCAAGTTCAGTTTTTAATATTTGTATGCAAATTTCAAATGATTCACCTATTGTTTTAGTCGCTCATGAAAGATCTGGAACCTTACTTCCAGGAATTGGTAGTGGTTTAAGAGCAAGCTATAGAAAATTAATTGGTTATGTATTTATTGATGGAAATCTTCCAACACCAAATCCTGTTGCTCCACCAAATGCACAGCTTTTAGAACATTACTTTGATTCAATACCGTTAACAGAAGATTGGCCAAATGCTCCAGTTATTTATATACAAACAAAAGAAGATTCAAATATTTGGGTTGAACAAGTAAAAGTACGAGGTTGGAAATTAATTAATGATGAAGTATCTAAAGCGTTAATAGAGGTAAGAAAATTATTTAGCGCTTAGATTGGTATGAATCAGAGAATTTTCTGATAAAACCTCTAGGCATAAGTTTTAAAAATGTCACAAGTAATTTGTAACGAATTGATGGCACAACAATTGTTTTACCCTTTAAGACAGCGTCTATTGAGTCTTTAACGACAATTTTTGTACTTAACCACATCCAATTTGGAATTGATTCTGTAGACATATTTGCGCGTTGATGAAATTCTGTTTTAGTAAATCCCGGGGCAACTACACAAATATTTATTCCCTTTTTTTTATAATTTGTATTTAATGATTCACTAAATGAAGTAAGCCAAACTTTTGCAGCTGAATAAGTTCCACTAGTTGTCCAAGCAGCAACCGATCCAACATTAATTATGAAACCTTTATTTCTATTCAACATGGAAGTAATTGCAGAATGCGTTATTTCTAAAGGAGCTTTTACTAATACATTTAATAAATCAGATTCTTCATTTAAAGTTGCTTTATGAAAAGGTTTATTAATTCCTAAGCCCGCGTTATTAACAATAAATTCAATATCTTGATCCGTTTTAATTTTATTTGATACTAAATCAATTCCTTCTTTTGTTGCTAAATCAGCAACAAGTACTTCATTATTATTTTTGTATTTACTTGAAATTTCTTGAGCAATTTCAGTTAGTTTTTGCTTATTTCTAGAAACTAAAATTAAATCATAATTCTTTTGTGCTAGTTGATAGGCAAATTCAAGACCAATGCCAGCACTTGCACCAGTTATTAAAGCTTTTTTCATGCTTTAACGTTAGCAGTTAGATAATCAAACTGCCTTTGCTACTTGAATAGCATCAATTCCAACGCTTTGACCTGAATTAATTATTGGAATTATTTCTATTGTGTGTTTACCTGTTCCAATACCAATCCAAGATTTAACTTTAATTTTAGATTTAATTGATTTAGTAGAAAAAGTTGCTAGTTTTTT
>JBEAYY010000088.1:0-3618 GCA_041170365.1 Actinomycetota bacterium | reverse complement strand
TGATAACAATTTCCCAACGATTTCAAGAAAACATGAAAAATGTGTTCTTGAATGCAATAACATGAAAGAAATTCTCTAACGAGGGAGAGAGCATGACACAAAAGTTAAGAGGTCGCTCAGCAGCAGCCTCACTATTTGTCGCTTTAGGTTTGCTTCTAGCAGCCTGTTCTGGATCTGGTGTTGATCAAGCAGCAACAGATACTGCAGCAGATGCACCAGCAGCCGAATGCGGTGAATGGGGAATTGCTATGCATGCATGGGTTGGTTACACAGCTAGTGCAAACGTTGTAGCAGAAGTTGCAAAGAAAGAATTTGGTTGCACTATTAATTTAGTTCAACTTGATGAAGCTGGCGTTACTTATGATGCAATGGAAGCTGGTTCAGTCGATGTAGTGATTGAAGACTGGGGCGGTGGACGTTGGCAAGAATGGGTAGACCGTGGCGCAATTGTTGAACTTGGTCCAAACGGCCAAGAAGGTCTAATTGGAATGTATGTTCCAAAATGGATGGCTGATGAGTATCCAGACATTTTAGATTCTGCAAACTTAAATAAGTATGCAGATCTTTTCAAAAATAGTGAATCCGGAGATAAAGGTGCATGGCACGAAGGCCCTCCAGGTTATACAACTATTGGTGAAAAAATGATTGCAGCAAATAATCTGAACTACAAAGCAATCAACACTGGTTCAGAAGCTGCATTAATGACTGGTTTTTCTGAAGCACAGAAAAATAAAACAGCATTCTTGGGTTATTGGTACACACCTCAATACTTCAACGCACAAGTTGAATTAGCGAGAATCAATTTCCCAGCAAATGATTGGACAGACGCAGCGCAAGCTAGTGGTCTGACTGATTATCCTGCTACCCCATTAATCAAATTGGCAACAAAGAAATTAATGGATTCAGGTTCTCCTTTTGCAACATTGGTGCAAAATTTCCAATGGACAAATGAAGACCAAAACTCTGTAGCCGCCGATATTGAAGGCGGAACAGATGCAGCAGCAGCCGCTCAAAAGTGGATTGATGCAAACCCTGACAAAGTTTCTGCTTGGTTGGGATAAATAAGTAGTTAAAACTAAGGGGCAGGCACTTGACGTGCCTGCCCCTTTTGCATGAACATAGGAGTGTTGTTGCGCTGTGAAAGACCTTGTTGCAAATAGCGCAACACTATATTTAAGGGGATTTTTTTAAGATGTCTAAAAAAGTTGTGATCATCGGAGCAGGAATTGTTGGTTGCGCACTTGCTGATGAATTAACTCAACGCGGTTGGACAGATGTAACTGTTTTAGAACAAGGTCCTCTTTGGGCTGCAGGTGGATCAACTTCACATGCTCCAGGTTTAGTTTTTCAAACAAATGCAAGTAAATCATTAGCACTTTATGCAAAATACACAGTTGAAAAATTATGTTCACTTGTTTTAGATGGCCAACCTTGTTTTTTACAAGTTGGTTCCTTAGAAGTTGCCACAAATAAAGAGCGCTTAGCAGAACTTCATAGAAGAGCATCCCTTGCAACTGCTTGGGGAATTCCTGCCAAAGTGATTTCTGCTAAAGAAGCAAAAAAACTTCATCCTCTTCTTGATGAAAAATCAATAATTGGTGCATTGCACGTTCCTACAGATGGTTTAGCAAAAGCATTAAGAGCAGATGAAGCAATGGGAAGATTAGCAATTTCTCGAGGTGCAAAATTTTTAGAACGTCATGAAGTTTTAGATATTTTAAAAGAAAATGGAAAAGTTACTGGAGTAAAAACTAATAAAGGAAATTTTGATGCAGAAGTAGTAATTGCTTGTGCAGGTATTTGGGGTCCAAAAGTTGGCGACATGATTGGTATGCCAACTGCACTTCAACCACTTGCACATCAACTTGCTTGGACAAAAGATTTGCCTGGATTAAAAGATCAAGTTGAAGAAGCTGTTTTACCAATGATTAGACATCAAGATAAAGATCTTTATTACCGACAAAGAAATAAAGGTTTAGGAGTCGGCTGGTACGGTCATAGACCACTACCTGTAAAAGCTAAAGATATTTTGCCATTTGACAGAGCTAAAGTAATGCCATCAGTTTTAGATTTCACTAAAAAAGAATGGGAAGGTGCTATCAAACATTCTGGAAAAATAATTCCTGAATTAAAGAAATCAAAAATAGATAGCGCTATGAATGGTCTTTTTTCATTTACCGTCGATGGTTTTCCACTCATGGGTGAATGGGAAAACTTAAAAGGATTTTGGACTGCAGAAGCCGTATGGGTAACACATTCTGCTGGTGTTGCAAAATCAATTGCCGAATGGTTAGTCGATGGTCATCCTTCCCTATCAGTTCATGAATCTGATGTAAATCGTTTTGAAAAGCATCAGTTAAGTCCAGAACACATAGAGATGCGCGGCAAACAAAATTATGTTGAAGTTTATGACTTACTTCATCCACTTGACCCAATGATTGAACCAAGACCATTAAGAACTACAGGTTTTTATCCAAGACAAAAATCTTTAGGTGGATATTTCCTAGAAGCATCAGGTTATGAAAGACCTCAATGGTACGAATCAAATAAAAAACTTATTTCAAAATATAAATCGCCAAAGAGAAATTCTTGGGCAAGTAAACATTGGTCACCAATAATTGGTGCAGAAGCTCAATATGTAAGAAAACATGTTGGATTATTTGATATAACTTCTTTAAAAAGAATTGAAGTTTCAGGTAAAGGTGCCTTGAAATTCCTAGAAAAAATGACAACAGGCAAATTAGATAAAGCAATTGGATCAATAACTTACTGTTTGATGCTTACTGAAAACGCTGGAATTTTAAGCGATATCACAGTTACAAGAGTTGAGGAAAATCAATTCATACTGGGTGCAAATGGAAACGTGGACTTAATAAGATTAAAAAACCATGCACCAGATGATGTATTTGTAAAAGATATAACCAGTGGAACCATTGGTTTGGGTTTATTTGGGCCAAAAGCAAGACAACTTGCACAAAGTATTTGTGAGGATGATTTATCAAACGAATCTCTAGGTTATTTCAAAGCTAAAAAAACTTATTTAGGACAAGTTCCTGTCACACTTTGGAGACTTTCATATGTAGGTGAATTAGGTTTTGAAATTTATGCAGATGCTGATATGGCTTTAAAACTTTGGGACACATTATTTGCTGCTGGCAAAAAATTTGGATTGATCCCAGCAGGTCGAGGTGCTTTTAATTCCATGAGATTAGAAAAAGGTTATAGATCTTATGGCGCAGAAATGACTTGTGAGCATAATCCATATGAAGCTGGCCTTTCATTTGCTGTAAGAAAAACTGGAGGATTTATTGGTGCACAAGCTTATGAAAAAATAAATCCTGAACAAATAAAGAAAAAACTTTGCTGTTTAGTAATTAAAAATGATTTTGATGTTGTTATGGGTAAAGAACCAGTATTAGTTGACAATAAAGTTGTTGGTTACACAACATCTGCCTACTATGGCCACACAATTGGTGCTCCCCTTGCATATGCATGGTTACCAATTGAATCTAGTTCTGTTGGAACAAAAGTAGAAATTCAATATTTTGATCAAAAAGTTAAAGCTGCTGTTGGTAACGATCCTCAATTTGATCCTCAAATGACAAGACTAAAGTCATA
>JBEAYY010000087.1:0-6905 GCA_041170365.1 Actinomycetota bacterium | reverse complement strand
TGGATAAACCTGTCCTTAAATAAGACAGGAGAACAGTTGTCCAAGATTCGTGTATATGAGCTAGCACAAGAGCTCGGTTACGAAAGCAAAGTTGTTCTTGCAAAATTGCAAGAAATGGGTGAATTTGTTCGTTCTGCTTCTTCCACAATTGAACTTCCAGTTGCAAATAGATTAAAAGCAGCATTGCCTGCCAAAGAAGTAAAAGTTAAAAAAGAAGCACCTGTAAAAAAAGTTGAAGAAAATAAACCAATAACTGAAAATATAACTCCGCAATCTTTTGTAAATAAAACTGAAATTCCACAAACTCCTCGTCCACAAACTCCAAGACCAGGAAATAATCCGTTTGGAACTTCAACACCAAATGCTCCAAGGCCTTCAATGCCAAGACCTGGAAATAATCCATTTGGTACAACTGGTGGACCAAGACCAAATAATCCAGGTTCAATGCCAAGACCAATGTCTCGTCCTGGCGGACCTAGACCTGGTGGACCAAATCGTGGTCCAGGAAATTTTGCACCAAGACCTGGAGTTCCTAGACCTGGTGGACCAAATCGTGGCCCAGGAAATTTTGGTAATCAAAGACCAGGTGGACCAAATAGAACAGGTGCGCCAACTAATTTTGATAGAAATAAAACTGGTGGACCAAATCGTGGTCCTGGTGGTTTTGATCGCAATCGTCCAGCATTTCCAACTTCTGCTCCAGGTGGTGCAAGACCTGGACAAAGAACTGGAAGAGGAAATGCAGCGGGTGCTTTTGGAAAACAAAACACTGGAAAAAAACGTTCTAAATCAAAACGCGAAAAAAGGCAAGAGTTTGAAGAATTTATGGAAGCACCACAACTTGGTGGTGTGCAATTACCAAAAGGTGATGGCAGAACAATTCGTTTAAGTAGAGGATCTTCTTTAATGGATTTGGGAGAAAAGATTGGTGCAAATCCTGCAAGTTTAGTAACCGCACTATTTCATTTAGGAGAAATGGCCACCGCAACACAATCACTTCCTGATGAAACATTGCAAGTCTTAGGTGTGGAATTAAATTTTGATATTCAAGTTGTTTCACCTGAAGATGAAGATAGAGAGTTATTAAATTCCTTTGATGTTTCATTTGGAGAAAATGAAGGTGAATTAGTTGTTAGACCTCCAGTTGTAACGATTATGGGTCACGTTGATCATGGTAAAACTTTGTTACTTGACACCATTAGAAATACAAATGTGGCAGGTGGCGAAGCTGGTGGAATCACTCAACATATTGGTGCTTATCAAATTTCTGCAAACGTTGGTGGAGAAGATAGAAAAATCACCTTCATTGATACCCCAGGTCACGAAGCATTCACAGCTATGCGTGCACGCGGTGCCAAAGTTACAGATATTGCGGTTTTAGTAGTTGCAGCAGATGATGGGGTCAAACCACAAACAATTGAAGCACTAAATCATGCTCAAGCTGCCGAAGTTCCAATTGTGGTAGCTGTAAACAAAATTGATAAAGAAGGTGCAGATCCAAATAAAGTACGTGGACAACTTTCTGAATACGGATTACTACCAGAAGAATACGGTGGTCAATCAATGTTTGTTGATGTTTCTGCAAAATCTGGAGTTGGAATTGAAAATCTTTTAGAATCTATAATTCTTACTGCAGATGCAGCAATTGATCTAAAAGCAAGTGAAACTCAACAAGCACAAGGTGTGGCAATTGAAGCTCATCTTGATAAAGGTAGAGGACCAGTAGCCACAGTTTTAGTTCAAAGAGGAACATTAAAAGCTGGAGATTCCATAGTTGTAGGAGATGCGCACGGCAGAGTTCGCGCAATGTTAGATGATGCTGGACATAGTGTTGAAGATGCTGGTCCATCATTTCCAGTTCAAGTTTTAGGTTTAACAAGTGTGCCAAGTGCTGGCGACACATTTATTGTTGTTGAAGAAGATCGAGTTGCAAGACAAATTGCTCAAGCAAGATCTGCTCGTGAAAGAAATGCACTACTTGCTCGCAGCAAGAAACGCACAACTTTAGAAGACGTGTTAGACACCATGAAGAAGGGTGAAACTCAAGAGCTTCGTTTGATTATTAAAGGTGACGTATCTGGTTCTGTGGAAGCATTGGAAGATTCATTAGTCAAACTTGAAGTAGGCGAAGATGTACAACTTCGAGTAATACATCGTGGAGTTGGTGCGATAGTAAATAGTGATGTTGATTTAGCAATTGCTTCAGAAGCAATCATTATCGGTTTTAACGTAAGAGCAGAATCTGGTGCGAGAGAAATGGCCGATCGTGAAGGGGTAGAAATTCGTTACTACTCAATTATTTATCAAGCAATTGAAGACATTGAGAAAGCTTTGAAAGGTAAATTAAAACCAATTTATGAAGAAGTAAGACTTGGTTCTGCTGAAGTACGTGAAATATTTAAATCAAGCAAAGTTGGAAATATTGCTGGTGTAATTATCAGAGACGGAGTGATCACTAGAAAAGCAAAAGCAAGAATTATAAGAGACGGTAAACAAATTACTGAAAACTTAAGTATTTCTTCCCTTAGAAGATTTAAAGACGATGTTTCAGAATTAAAGGAAGGCTTTGAGGGTGGTATTTCCTTTGAAAACTTCAATGACTTAAAAGTTGAAGACGTTATTGAAACTTATGAATTAAGAGAAAAACCTAGAAATTAATCAAAATGAATGAAGCAAGAGCAAGAAGAGTTGCTGATCGAATCAAAGAGACAGTTGCCCTACTTCTAGAAACCAGAGTTAAAGATCCACGTCTTGGATTTGTCACAGTTACTGAAGTTAGAGTTACAGGAGATTTAAGAGAAGCCACAGTTTTTTATACAGTTCTTGGAGATGATGAAAAAAGATTAAGCACTAAAAAAGCTCTCGATTCTGCTAAAGGAATGCTTCGATCCGAAGTTGGCAGAGTTTTAGGTATTAAACACACTCCTTCCCTTACCTTCATGCATGATGCTTTGCCAGAAAATGCGATTCATATTTCTGAAGTTCTAAGAACTGCACAAGAACGCGATCAAGAATTACATAGCATTGCAAAAAGTGGAAAATATGCCGCTGGTGCAGATCCATACAAACATAAAGATCGAGATGAATCAAACTAAGGAAGATCAATCCTTAAACGGTTTTGTAATTGTTGATAAACCATTGGGAATGACATCTCATGATGTTGTTCATAAAATTAGAAAAATATGTAACACAAAAAAAGTTGGGCATGCAGGAACGCTAGATCCAGAAGCAAGTGGAGTTTTAGTCGTGGGATTAGGAAAAGCAACCAGACTTTTAACTTTTATAGTTTCAGATAACAAAACATATCAAGCAACAATCAGATTGGGCCAAAATACAACCACAGATGATGCTCAAGGAGAAATTACAAGTCAAAATAGTTGTGAAAATATCACTGATCAAGAAATAAGTAATTGTTTATTAAGTTTTATTGGTGATTTGGATCAAGTTCCATCATCTGTTAGTGCCATAAAAGTTGGAGGAAAAAAAGCTTACGAAATTGTTCGAAGTGGTGAAAAAGTAGAATTAACTCCCAGAAAAATTCATATCAGTGCTATTGATTTACATGAAATAACCAGAATAAATAATTTGATTGATTTATCTGTTACTGTTCATTGCTCAAGTGGTACCTATATTAGAGCTTTAGCAAGAGATATTGGAAAAAAACTTAATGTGGGAGGCCACATAACAAGTTTAAGAAGAATTCAATCTGGAAGATACAAAATAACTGAGGCATTACATTTAGATAACTTAAATCTTGATAAAATTAAATTAATATCAATGGCAGAAGTGGCGATGGAATTATTTCCAAGTGTAAAAGTTGAATTAGATGAAATTCAAGATTTAATTCATGGACGCTTTGTAAGAAAATCTCATGAACCAGCACAAACTATTGCTTTAATAGATAAAAAACCAAGTCTTGTCGCATTAGCGCAAGGAGATGGTGTCATGCTTAAACCTCATGTAGTTTTTGCTTCAGGAATTGGTGGCGTTTAAATGTTTCGTTGGTTTGATCTTGCTGATATTCCAAGTGATTTAACATCATCAGTCGTAGCTATTGGAGTTTTTGATGGTGTTCATAGGGGTCATCAAGAATTGATTTCAAAAGCTAAAGATATTGCTACATCAATTTCAATTCCGTTGGTGGCAGTAACTTTTAATCCACATCCAAGAAGTGTGGTTTCAAATAACACTCCAAATGCACTTGCTTCACTTGATTTTCGACTCACTTTACTTGAGCGTTGTGGAGTTGATGCAACTTTAGTTTTACCTTTTAATAAAGAACTTTCCTCTTTAAGTGCAAGTGAATTTATTGAACAAATTCTTATAAAGGCACTGAAAGTAAGACACGTAATAGTGGGAGATAATTTTAAATTTGGACATAAAGCACTTGGGGACACAAACTTTTTAAAAGAATACGGAAAAGAAAAAGGATTCAATACCACAGTTTTGAAACGCTTTGATGACGGCAAAGAAGTTTGGTCTTCTACTAGAGCTAGAAATTACATTGAATCTGGATTTGTTGGTCAAGCTGCACAAGTTTTAGGAAGACTTCCAAGATTAGAAGGCATAGTGGTTCACGGAGATCATCGTGGAAGACAATTGGGATATCCAACAGCTAATTTGGAAATTTCTTCAAATATGACAATTCCTCAAGATGGAATTTATGCTGGATATTTAATTAGAACAAAAACTAGTGAAGTATTACCTGCTGCAATTTCAATCGGAAATAATCCAACTTTTGCAGGAACTGAAAAAAGAATTGAAGGCTATGTTCTGGATAGAACTGATCTAGATTTATATGGCGAGCAAGTGTCTTTTGATTTTGTAAAAAAACTTAGAGACAGTCAAAAATTTGACACTGTTGAAGCATTAATTGAACAAATGGCTCAAGATGTAGAGGAAACAAGACGTCTCACCAGTCACACCTACAACGGCTGATAGTCTTAGAAGTGACGATTTACTAAGCGGGCGCTTGGTTTATCGCGACTACAAATCCTTACTTAACAGAAAAATTTTTTTCTGGACAAGTTAGGCGCCCGAGAAAAAAGGAAAAAATGAGTAAGCAAAAAACTGATAAGTCTGGCGTAATTTCAAGTTATGCAACCAAACAAGGTGACACAGGTTCACCTGAAGTTCAAGTTGCGTTATTAACTGAAAGAGTTAATCACTTAACTGAACACTTAAAGACTCACAAACACGATCATCACTCAAGAAGAGGATTGATGTTGTTAGTGGGTCGTAGACGTAGATTGTTAGATTATTTAGCAAATTCTGATATCAATCGTTACAGAAGTTTGATTGAAAAGCTAGGAATTCGCCGCTAACTCATTTAATTATTCGAAAACAAACGGGTAATTATTGAAAGAAAAAAACGAGGAAGATTTCGGTCCTCGGTAGTGATGTCCGGAAAGATTTTTCCGTGCATCTCGATCGATGATCGAATCAAAAAAGTTATTATTTTTTCTTTTTAAATTACCCTCTTAAACAAAAGAGGAAAAAACCCATGACGGGTACACAAATACATAAAGTACAAACAACTTTGGACAATGGTCCATTTGGAAAAGTAAATATACGTTTTGAAACTGGAAGACTTGCTCAACAAGCTTCAGGTTCAGTACAAGCATTCTTAGATGATGAAACCATGGTTTTATCTGCAACCACAGTTAGCAAAGAACCAAGAGAATCATTTGATTTTTTCCCATTAACAATTGATGTTGAAGAAAAAATGTATGCACTTGGAAAAATTCCAGGATCATTTTTTAGAAGAGAAGGAAGACCAAGTGAAGAAGCAATTCTTACTTGTCGCCTAATTGATAGACCATTAAGACCTGCATTTATAAAAGGCTTAAGAAATGAAGTACAAGTAGTTGTAACAGTGATGTCATTAGATCCACATGTTTTATATGACGTACTTGCAATCAATGCTGCTTCTGCATCTACCCAACTTGCCGGATTACCATTCTCAGGTCCAGTTGGTGGAGTAAGAGTTGCACTTATCGATGGACATTGGGTTGCATTTCCAAAATGGCCAGATTTACAAGATGCAGTTTTTGACATGGTTGTGGCAGGAAGAGTTTTACCTGATGGCGATGTAGCAATCATGATGGTTGAAGCAGAAGCAACTGAACACACAATTGAATTAGTAAAAGGTGGAGCAAGTGCTCCGACTGAAGAAGTTGTTGCTCAAGGATTAGAAGCTGCAAAACCATTTATTAAGCAACTTTGTCAAACTCAAGTTGAATTAGCAAAACTTGCGGCTAAGGAAACTAAAGAATTTCCAATATTTAAAGATTACCAAGATGATGTTTACTCAGAAGTTGCTCAATTTTCAACTCCTGCATTAGATAAAGCAATGCAAATTGGTGGAAAAGCGGAAAGACAAAAAGCATTAGATGAAGCAAAGCAAGCTGTTTTAGTTCACTTGAATGAAAAATTTGTTGAAAGAGAATCAGAAATTAAAGCAGCTTTTGATTCTGTTTCAAAGAAAATTATGAGAGAAAGAGTGCTTAAAGACAAAATTAGAATCGATGGAAGAACCCCATTAGATTTAAGAACTCTGTCTGCTGAAATAAATATTCTGCCTAGAACTCACGGTTCAGCAATTTTCAACAGAGGTGAAACACAAGTATTAGGTGTTACTACATTAAATATGTTGGATTTAGAACAAAAACTCGACACGTTGTCACCAGAAACTACAAAAAGATATATGCATAACTACAACATGCCTCCATATTCAACTGGTGAAGTTGGACGTGTGGGAACTCCAAAACGTAGAGAAATTGGACACGGTGCACTTGCTGAAAGAGCATTAGTTCCAGTTTTGCCAAATAGAGCTGAATTTCCTTACGCAATTCGTCAGGTTTCTGAAGCAATTTCTTCAAATGGTTCAACATCAATGGCGTCAG
>JBEAYY010000086.1:0-16834 GCA_041170365.1 Actinomycetota bacterium | reverse complement strand
GAAGTCGCAACAACGTTGTTGAGACGAGTAGATAAAACAGCAATTCCTGTCAAATGAACAACCTGATTTCCTGGCAGGAAATCCTTACTCAACTTGGAAACAAAAAAGATTTAACTTTTAGTCAAGCCCAGTGGGCAATGAATTCTGTAATGGATTCAAAGGCATCTGATGCTGAAATTAAGGAATTTCTCCTCGGTTTAAAAAATAAAAGTGAATCTGCAGAAGAAATTACTGCATTTGTTGAAGTAATGATTGAGCATTCAAGAAAATTAAATATTAATCATGATGCCGTAGACACTTGTGGCACTGGTGGAGATGGATTCAACACCGTCAATATTTCAACTGCAGCAGCCATTGTTGTTGCAAGTTGTGGGATTCCAGTTGTAAAACATGGAAATCGTGCCGCCTCATCTAAATCTGGTTCTGCAGATGTGTTAGAAGCGCTACAAATAAAAATTGATTTAAGTCCTGAACAAGTTAAAGAGAGTTTTCTAAAAGTTGGAATTTGTTTTTGTTTTGCACCAGTTTTTCATCCTGCAATGAAAGTTGTGGCACCAATTAGGAAGGAACTTGCCACCGCAACAGTTTTTAATTTTCTAGGTCCTTTATCAAATCCAGGGACACCAAAAGCTCAAGTAGTTGGAGTTTCGAATCTTGAAAAAGCTCCCTTAATAGCCCAAGTTCTTGCTAACAGAAAAACTAATGCTTTTGTTGTAAGAGGTTTAGAAGGATTAGATGAAATTTCGATTTGTGGACCTACCCAAATCTGGCAAGTAAAAAATAGTAAAGTAACTGAATTCATATTTGACGCAGAAAATCTTGGAATTAAAAAAGTGCAAATTTCGAATTTACAAGGCGCAGATGCGCAAACTAATGCCCAAATAATTGAAAAAGCATTAGCCCCTGATTCAACAGGTGCTGTGCAAGAGGCAATTTGCGTTAATGCTGCTGCTGCAATTGTGGCTTATGAAAATCTAGATTTGGAATTTGAAACTGCAATTAATCTTGCCTATGCCAGAGCTAAAGGAAGTGTGGCAAGTGGAATGAGTCTTAATAAATTAAAAAATTGGCAGGAATTTTCTAAATCAATCAGTTGATAACAATTTTCTAATTTGTAAATGTCTAGATGGCCATTGCCATTGTTTTTCAATCCAAGATCTACCTTGTTTACCTAATCTGTTTCTTAATTCTTGGTTTAAAAGTAAATTAACGATTTTTTCCTTCAATAAGTTTTTATTCGAAGGATCAATTACATATCCTGTGACATCATTTATAACTGCATCTGGTGCACCACCTGAATTACCTGCAATCACAGGAACACCAGTTGCGGAAGCTTCTAGATAGACAATCCCTAAACCTTCAACATCAAACCCAAAATTTCTAGTACGAACAGGCATTGCAAATACATCAGCACAGGCGTAGAAAGTTGGAAGCTGCTCCCACGCTACAGATCCAGTCAAAGTGACATTGCTATTTACATTTAAATCAAAAGATTTCTTATGTAAATTTTGCTTATATGGACCTCCTCCAACTATAAGGAGGTGAGCAGATGGAACTTGTTCTAAAACTTGTGGCCAAATTTCTATTAAAGTATCTTGCCCTTTTCTTGGCATAAGCCTAGATATACAAGCTACAATTAATTTATCTTTAATTCTAAATCTATTTTTCAAATCTTGAACTTCCTGAGTGTACTTATTACCCGGATTAAACATGTCAATATTTATTCCTGGAGTAAGTTGTTCAAATTTTGTTAACTCAGATTCTGGGATTGCTTCCTTTATTTTTTCAAAAGTGTATTTTGTCAAATAGGTAAAATTATCAACATCTTTAACTATTTTTTGAAAAGTTTGCTTTAATCCAGGAGTAAAAGACCAGCCAACTTCGTGACCATGAGTTAGTGCAACTGTTTTCTTTATTCCATTTTGTTTCAATTTTGAAGACAATAAACCTAAGGGAGCACTTGCTCCAAATAGTACTGACTCACAATTGAATTCTTTTATTAATTCAATCGCATAATTTGCAACAGGGGGAGTAGGTAAAAGCATTTCTGTGTCGTATCGAAAAACTTTATATTTTTGAGCTTTGTCAAATTCTTGCCAACCTTTGTATTTGGAAGTAAGGACAATTACTTCTTGAGGATCGATCCCTTCCAATAATCCGTGTACAAAAGTTTGAATACCACCTGGGCGAGGAGGAAAATCATTTGTGATGACAAGTGTTTTAGACATCAGTAACTCTCTTTTTACTTGATTGTATTAGTAATTTAAAACTTAAAATCATGGCACTTACAAATAAAACTATTCTAATAATTTGAATTAAAGAAGGAAAAAATTCCCCACTAAGTAATCCCACATATAGTGCGGGATAAAGAATTTGGGTAAATAAAGCAGATATTGAAAGTAATAGAATCACTCTTTTTAATTTTGTGCTTTTAAAAATTACAACTAATGCAGAAAGCCCGCCTATCCAAATCCAGAATTGAGGTGAAAATACTCTGCTTAAACCGATTGCAAAAATTATCACAATGAGAGATTTTTCAAAAATATTTAAGATACTAAGCCTTTCTTTGATATTAAGGATAAAAATAATAACGAAAAAGATTAAAGTTGATATATTTAATAAAATGGCAATTTGATTTGCAAAAATTGCTTCAACTTCTAAAGAGCCAAATCGAAATGGGTATTCAACGTTTCCGCCAAGAAGTTTATAAATGACAAAAAGAATTGCTGCCACTGATTCAACTTGCAGGCCTCTAGATGATTGATTTTCTAAAAATGATAAAGAACCAACACTGATTAATTCAATTAAAATCAAAATTAAAGCACTAAAAATACTAATAGGCAAAATCATTTTTTGAATAACTTTTTTATCTAAGATAGAAAAAATCAAAATAGGCCAAAGCTTGAGTAATGTTCCTATTGTTATCAAAAATGAAGCGAGTTTTATTCGTTTTTCATAAACTGCAATTAATCCAAGAATGGCAAACCAAGTAGGGACTAAATCAAACCTTGTTAAAAGCAATGGCCCCATTAAAATTGGCCACATTATCCAGAACCAGGCACCAGCAAATCCATCTAAACTAACCGGAATTTTTCTTTCAAAAAGACTTCTCCCAAATTTTAGAATTGTTACAAGAATCAGAAAATCAAAAAAAATCATGGTGAAGATAAAGCCAATATTGGAATTTCCAAATACGTATTGAGGAATTGTGAAAATAAATCCAGCCAAAGGAGGATATTGCCACATTGATTCATTTATTGGAAAAATTCTTTGAATTAATCCCAGAGACCAAAATTGATAAAGCTCAACGTCTCCTTTCAGCCATTTACCTTCTGGATAGTAAAACTTCAAAGTTATGAATTGAAATAAAAAATATCTTGTTATTAGCCAGGTAAAAATTAATCCAGGAACACTACGAACAAATACCTTGAATGAATTCACCTTTACAAGGGTAGTAGCAAGTGCGTGATTTAAATAATTGCGTAATGTTAGGAAGGTGAAAATAAACATAATCAGTGATGTCCATGCTGAAATTAACGCCTTATCAAGATCAGCTGAAGGAGCAGATTTTCTTATTTGTTTAGGAGATTTACTTCTTTATACAGATTATGAAGATCCTGGTAATGGAATCATGGGAAAACTTTTTGGTTATGAATTTAATGAAGAGTTTATTAGATTAAGAACAGCAAATATGTTTGTTGAAGCAAGAGCCATGGCAATGACAAAATGGGAAGAGTTAGGTGATCGAGACACATTAATAACTCGTCAAGTAAAGAATCAATATAAAGAAATATTTGACGCCATGCCTACACCAGTTTATTTAACTTATGGAAATGTTGATCGACCAGAATTTTGGAAAAATTATGTTAAAAAAGATATGACAGTTTTAGATGGACAAGTTGTTGAGATTAATGGCTTAAAGTTTGGTTTTGTCGGCGGAGGCTTACAAACTCCATATAGAACTCCTTATGAAATTAGTGATGAGGAATTTCAAAAAAATGTTGACGCATTAGGTCCAGTAGATGTTTTATGTTCTCACATCCCACCTTCAATACCTGATATCACTTTTGATGTTGTGGCAAGAAGATTTGAAAGAGGAAGTGAAGCTTTACTAAATTACATTAAAGAATTTCAACCTAAATATTCTTTTTTTGGTCATGTTCACCAACCGTTAGTTTCAAGAACCAGAATTGGTTACACAGAATGTATAAATGTGGGGCATTTCAGAGCAACTAAGCGTGCTTTTACATTGAATATCTAAATACTGATTCACAGTTCTTTTGGGTCAGGTATTCTTTATATTCTCAATTCAGGAAGGAAATAAAAAAGCGTGTTTTACTACATTGTTAAATACATTTTTTTGTGGATTCCTTTACGTTTAATTTTTAGACCATGGACAAAAGGTAAAAGAAATATTCCAAAAACTGGTGGAGTTATTTTCGCACCAAATCACACTTCTTTTATTGATTCAATATTTTTACCACTTGTAGTAAAAAGAAGAATTACATTTTTAGCAAAAATAGATTATTGGCGTGGTAAAGGTATTAAAGGATTAATAACTAAATTATTTTTTTCAGGTGTTGGACAAGTTCCAATTGATAGAGCAGGTGGTTCTGCAGCAGAAGCAGCTTTAAGAACTGCAATTGAGATTTTAAATAAAGGTGAAGCTTTAGGAATTTATCCAGAAGGAACAAGATCACCTGATGGAAGACTTTATAGAGGACGAACTGGTGTTGCCAGAATGGCACTTGAAGCAAAAGTCCCAGTTGTTCCTGTTGCCATGATTGGAACATACGAAATTCAGCCATCAGATCAAATGGTTCCAAAAGTTGGCAGAGTTGGAATTATTTTTGGTAAACCTTTAGATTTTTCAAAATATTATGATGATGCTAGAAATGCTGAAACGCTTCGAAAAGTGACAAATGAAATCATGGAAGCAATAAGAGAGCTTTCTGGTCAAGAATATGTAGATATTTATGCTTCAGCAGCAAAAGAAGCCCTTAAAGAAAAAGAGTAGTTTCTTTACGATAAATTATGAACTGAATTCTTAACTATATATATAGAAAGAAGACATATTCATGCGAGTAGGAATATTAACTGGTGGCGGAGATGCTCCAGGTTTAAACAACGTAATTCGTGGCGTTGTAACTCGTGGAATAAATGCATACAAATATGAATTCGTTGGTTTTAAAGATGGTTGGAAAGGTCCTTTAGAAAGTTTAACTAGACCAGTTACTTTGTCAGATGTTGCTCACATTAATGATGAAGGTGGCACAATTTTAGGGTCTTCTAGAACAAATCCATTAAAAATTGAAAATGGTGTCTCTAGAATTGAAGAAAATTTAAAAAAACTAAACGTTGATGCTTTAGTTGCAATCGGTGGAGAAGACACTTTAGGTGTTGCAACACAACTACATAAGCACAATTTCAAAGTTATTGGTGTTCCTAAAACCATTGATAATGATTTATCAAATACTGACTACACTTTTGGATTCCAGACTTCAGTAGCAATTGCAACCGAAGCAGTTGACCGCTTACATACAACTGCAAGAAGTCATCACAGAGTTTTAGTTGTTGAAGTAATGGGAAGGCATGCAGGTTGGATTGCTTTAGAAACAGGAATGGCTGCAGATGCTGCAGTAACTCTTATACCTGAAGAAAAATATGACATAAATGAAGTTGCTAAATGGGTTAAACAAAGATACGACAGAGACCAATATGCAATTGTTGTCGTTGCAGAAGGTGCATTAAGCACTGAAGGTGATTTAGTTACTAAAGACTCAACACTTGATGCATTTGGTCACGTAAAACTTTCAGGTGTTGGTGAAGCTTTAGCTAAAAGACTTGAAGATATAACAAAAATTGAATCACGAAGCGTTGTGTTAGGACATTTGCAACGTGGCGGATCTCCCGTTGCATTCGATAGAAACTTAGGAAACAGATTAGGTCTTGCAGCAGCAGATGCATTAAATGATGGGGCATTTGGTCAGATGGTTGCACTTCATGGCACTGAAATTGTTCGTGTTGCATTGGAAAGTGCAACTGGTGTGTTAAAAACTGTTCCTTCGAAGCGTTATCTCGAAGCTAAAGCTTTTTTTGGAGCATGAGTATGTCACCGCAAGATTCCCCAGCGGTTACATCAGCAAAGCAACAGCCGGAATGGCCAGATGCTGGTGAACTCGAAAGAGTAGTAAAAGAATTAAAAGTATTACCTCCTTTGGTATTTCCAAGTGAATGTGATTTATTAACTCAACGTCTAGCTGATGTTTCTAGAGGTGAAGCTTTCTTTTTAACAGGTGGAGATTGTGCTGAAACATTTGCCGCAAACACTGCTAACTCTGTTAGAGCAAGATTAAAAACTGTTTTACAAATGGCCGTAGTACTAACTTATGGAGCAACACTTCCTGTAGTAAAAGTTGGAAGAATTGCAGGACAATACTTCAAACCAAGATCTGCAAATGAAGAAACTTTAAATGGAGTGACGCTTCCTTCATATAGAGGAGATGCAATAAATGATGTTGCATTTACTCCTGAAGCAAGAAGACCAGATCCTCAAAGATTAATTCGTGCATATAAAGCATCAAATGCAACTTTGAACTTAATCAGATCTTTTTCTCAAGATGGTTCAGCAGATTTAAGAATGGTTCATGCTTGGAATAGAGATTTTGTTGCACAATCTGATTCTGGAAGAAAATACGATCAACTAGCAAAAGATATAGATAGAGCACTTGCGTTTATGCACGCTTGCGGTGCTGATCCAGTTGAATTTAGATCAGTTGAATTTTTCACAGCACATGAAGCTTTACTTCTTGATTATGAAAAAGCAATGTCACGTACCGATTATGTAACTGGTCGAACCTATGACACTAGTGCTCATTTCTTATGGATGGGTGAAAGAACAAGAGAACCAAATGGTGCTCACACTCAATTTATGGCTTCAATCAGCAATCCAATTGGTTGCAAAGTTGGACCAAAAGCAAATCCTGAAGATGTAATTAATCTAATTAAAAAATTAGATCCAGATAAAACTCCGGGAAGATTAACATTAATTTCTCGTATGGGTGCAGGAAATGTATTAGAGAAACTTCCACCAATTATCAAAGCTGTTGAAGAGACAGGACATCCTGTGATTTGGGTTTGTGATCCGATGCATGGAAACACTAAAGAAGCAGCATCTGGGCATAAGACCAGAGAATTTGCAGATGTATTAAGTGAAGTTAAAGACTTTTTTGTAGTACATAAACAACTTGGAACTCATCCAGGTGGTTTACATATTGAATTAACAGGAGATGACGTCACAGAGTGTTTGGGTGGAATTTCAGGAATCATGGAAAAAGATCTGCCAATGAGATATGAAACAGCTTGCGATCCTCGCCTAAATAGAGTTCAAGCCTTGGAATTAGCCTTCCAGGTAGCAGAAATGTTGGCAAAATAAAAATTTTAAGTAGGCTTTTAAGTCTATGAATAAGAAGACCCAAATAATTCTTGGTTCAGTTTTAGTGTTGGCAATTATTAGTGCCATAACAAGTTCTGTGTTATCCAGTTATCGGGAAAATAGAATTCAAGCAATTTTAAATCCTGCTCCAACAAAAAGTGCTGATGATGGCGTGGTCACTTTAGACAAAATGGTAGTCACAATTCTTAATGGCACGAATAGAGAAGGATTAGGTACCAGACTTGCTTCTAGATTGGAAACTTTTGGAGTATTTGTGACAAAGATAGATAACTACAAAAAAAGAAACATAGATACAAGTGAACTTTTGTATAGACCAGATGCAATTGAAGCTGCAACTAAGTTAGCGCAAGTTGCTGGAATTCAGAAATTAACACCATATCCTGCTTTTGAAGCAGATGAATTTGCCACAATTATTACTGGTTATGACTTACCAGAACCTTTTCCAGAACAAATTGAAGATACAACAGTTTCACCATGAGTAAATATTTAATTCATGAAATAAATACACCTTGGTCAAAAATTGCTACAGTTTTAGATGTTACAAAAAATCCTGTTGTTGTAGGAGCTGGTTTTAAACCTATAAATAAATTAATTAAACAACTTAACTTAAAAGAAGATATAAAATTAATTAAAGACACAAAATTAGAAGGCATCACAGAAATTGTAAAAGATTGGATTGATGGCGATTTAGATGCATTTAGAAAAATAAAACTTAAACAAGAAGGTGCAGAATTTATGCAAAGTTGCTGGAATCAATTACGCAAAATAGATGGTGGAAAAGTTTTAAGTTATGCGCAATTAGCAAAAAAAGCAGGAAATGCAAAAGCAGTTAGAGCAGCTGGCAGTGCATGTGCTAAAAATCTGATTGCACCATTTGTGCCATGTCATCGAATTATTAAAACAAATGGTGATATTGGTAACTATGGGTTTGGTGTGTCGCTCAAAAAGGCGCTACTTGAGCACGAAGGTGTCATATTAAAGAGGGATTAGATACCGCAAATATTGAATTTGTGTTGTAATCTCGAGTAATGACGACGTTAAAGCGCCGCCGATTAAAAATTGTATTTGTTTCAATTTTATCTTTGGTAATGACTTTTAGTATAAATCTTCCAAGCAATGCATTTGCAAACATAATTATCTCGACAGAAATTCCAGATTATCCAGGAAAAGATAAATTAAAAGCTGGAGTAAAAAATTCAAGTGTTAAAAAAGTTCAAGAAGCATTAATTGAACTTGGATATGAAATATCTTCTGCAAATGGAAAATATGGTCCATCAACAACTAAAGCAATTAAAGCTTTTTATAAAGATTTGGGAGACAATGACGACGGTACTTCTCTTGGAAAAGTTGGTTGGAGAAAACTCTTCGAAGCCCTTGATGAACAAAGAGAAGAAGAAAAAGCTGCAGAACAAATACAAGCAAATCCTGTTCCAGTAGATCCAGCTTTGGCTGCAGTTATTGCTGAACAAGCTTCAAGAACTATTGATAGATCAAAAAAGACTAAGGTTGTTAAATTATCAAAAGCAAAGAAGAAAATAGTTGCTAAATATAAGGGTGATATAACCCTTACAAAAGATGCCAGACTTTATAAGGATGCAAGAGTCTTAATTCCATTTGAGGTTTGGAGAGCAAGTGCTTTTACAAGATTTATTTCAATGAAAGAATCTCATAGAAATTGCAAAGCTGTGGGTCGTACTGGCAAATATCGAGGACGTTGGCAAATGAGTGCACATTTTTGGAAAACATATGGGGGAAAGCAATATGCTTCTCGACCAGACAAAGCAAGTTGTCTAGAGCAAGACATGGTGGCATATAACGGTTGGCTTGTTAGGGGTTGGGCACCTTGGCTTTATTAGAAAAAAATTATGCTTAAGTTTTCCTACATCGCAGTTTTAGTTTTTATATTTTTTGGAACTGTTTGGTTAGAAATAATATTAAAAGCACGTGTTTATCAAAAATTAAAAAGATTAATTCTAACAATCATTCCAGTAGTTATTTTAATGGTTATTTGGGATTTTTATGCAATTAGAAATAATCATTGGTTTTTTGATCCTGAAAAAACTACCGGGATCACCTTATTAGGATTTTTACCTCTAGAAGAATTACTGTTTTTCATAATTGTGCCAATTGCAGCACTTTTATCTTTTGAAGCTGTTAGATCAATAAAAAAAGAAAAAGTAGGAGATGAGTAAATGACCTACATTCAAATAGGAATTATTTATTGCACTCTCGCTGTCATTTTGGATTTATTTGTCTTAAGAACAAAAGTAATTACTAAGAAATTATTTTGGTTAAGTTATGTGATTGTATTATTTTTTCAATTCATAACAAATGGAGTTTTAACTAGATTTTTAATAGTTAGGTATAACGATTTTGCACTGATTGGTGGAGATTATTCCAACAGAGTTCCTCCAATGATTGGTGATGGAAGATTATTTTTTGCACCAATAGAAGATGTGTTTTTTGGTTTCTCGATGATTTTATTTACAATTTCGATTTGGATTTTTCTAGGTAGAAAAAATATTCAAAAGAAACCATTTTCAGGACCACCTCCTAAATGGTGGCCTAAAGGTCATTGGTACGGAACTAAATAATTAATGGAATTTTAAATTAATTCCTTGAACATGTCCTGAGCCAAATTCTTTTCTAGCTTTTCTAGCTTTTTGCCATGCCGGTATTGCTACTTTTAATCTTTGAAAAGTTGAAACCTTTGCACGTTTTTTAAATACTTCATAATCAATTGCTTCTACAGCATCAACAATTCCACAGTAGAGAATTCGAGCAGCTTCAATGCATGGTCTTGAAGAAGGATGTAAAAATTCTATTCCAGATCTTGATTTTTCCTCTAAATCTTTAACTCTCTTGATTTGATACTTTAGTGCATTTTTAACATTCTCATCAGCAATTCTTTTCTTTAAGTATTCTCGATCAACTCCAAATTGCGCTAATTCTTCCATTGGTAAATAAATTCTTCCTCTAGTTAAATCTTCGGAAACATCTCTAACAAAATTTGCTAACTGAAATGCGATTCCTAAATCTTGAGCTCTTTCATAAGCAATTTGTGCTGTTGGTTCAAGGATTGGAACCATTTGCAAACCAATTACTGCGGCAGATCCATAAACATATTCATGTAAATCTTTAAAAGTTTGATATTGAGTTACCGTCAAATCCATTCGCATGGAATGCAAGAATGCCTCAAAATGTTCTGAAGGGATTTCCCATCTATTAACTGTGTCAACTACTGCTTTACAAATCGGATCTTCAGATTTTCCTGTCCTTAAATCTTGGAGGAATTTATCTCCCCAATTTCCCAACCAATCTGATTTTTCTTTATCGGTGAGAGTGCTTGATAAATCATCAACTATTTCATCTGCATATCTAGCAAAACCATAAAGAGCATGGACATATGGTCTTTTACCTGGTGGTAGTAAAAGGGTTGCTAAATAATAAGTTTTTCCATGTTTGGAATTTAATTTCCTACATTGTTCGTAGGATTCCTGCATTGATGGATCAGTAATACCAGCTTCTAAAAGTTCTTTTTTAGACATTTTTAGTATTTTCTATAAGCTCTAGACTTGTAAGATTTATCTTTACCTAAAATTCTTTCTGCAGCTAATCTGCCACTAATTAAAACCATCGGCACTCCCACACCAGGTTGAGTTCCAGATCCTGCAAATACTACGTTTTCACCCCACATGTTTCCTGGTCTAAATGGACCAGTTTGTAGGAAAGTATGAGCTGAAGCAAAAGGTGCACCAAATTTCATTCCTTGTTGTTCCCATTCCAATGGACCTGTGATGTGTTCAACTTCAATGTTGGAACCGAAATTGTCATATCCTCTTTCTTCCAAAACTTTAATCATTTCATCTCTATATTTTGGAGTTTCTTTTTTCCAATCAATTGATGAATCTGTGTTTGGAGTTGGAAATAAAACATAATAAATTTCTTTACCTTTTGGCGCTAGTGATGAATCTGAGTAAGTTGTATTAGTTACTAAAAGACTTGGATCTTTCATGAATTGTTTTCTGGCAATTAAATCATCAAATACTCCTTTCCAATCTTTTCCAAAATGAATGTTGTGGTGTGCAATGTTTTCATACTTTTTTCTACTTCCCACAAGTAATACCATTGCAGAAGGGGAGTACTTTAATCTTTTTACAGACCAAGGAACATTTCCAAGTAAATTCTCATAAGCAACTGGTAAATCAGGATTTAAGACCACAACATCTGCAGATATTCTTTCACCATTTTTAGTTATAACTGCATTTGCTCTGTTATTGGAAGTTTCCACTTTAATTACTTCTGTGTTGTATTTAAATTCAACTCCATGTTTTTCAGCAGCTTTTGCTAATGCTCTTGGAACTGCATGCATTCCACCTTTAGGAAAGAAAACACCTGCTACAGAATCCATATACGCAATAACTCCATAAATTGCTAATGCTTGATATGGAGATAAACCTGCATACATTGCTTGGAATGAATAAACTCGTTCAGTTCTGAAATCTTTCAAATATTGTTGAGCTTTAGGAGCAAGTTTTCTAAATCCACCTATAGCAACTAATTTCGCTAAATTTGGAGTAAGTAAATCAAGAGGTGAATCAATATTTCTATCAATGAAATCTTTCATTTCATATTGATAAAGTTTTGAAACAAAATTAACGTATTTTAAATAACCATTTGCTTCTTCAGGTCCAATTACTTCTCTGATTTCTTGAGCCATTCGTTCTGGATTTGCATGCACATCAAGTTTTGAGCCGTCATGATAATAAGCACGATATAAAGGTGAAACTGGTTGTAAATCTAACCAGTCATGCATATTTTCTCCAACACAATCAAATGCATCAGCAATTAAATCTGGCATAGTTAAAACTGATGGACCAGTATCGAAATTAAATCCTTCTTTTACTAATAATCCATTTCTTCCACCCGGAACAGATTCTCTTTCAATTACAGTTACTTTTCTACCTTTTCCAGCTAAGCGAAGAGCTGTTGATAGACCAGCTAAACCTGCGCCAACAATTACTACATGATCAGTTGCACCAGAAACAGTTCTCATACGTCCTGGAATAAGTCGAGTGGGTGAATAAGCCATAGTCATACTCTTCTAGAAGTTGCAGCAAGTGCCAACTCGGAAAGAGCCTCTTTCGCAGGATTTGTGATATTTGCCATTGATATTGCTTTATTTGATTGGTCAAATCGATCATTTATCATTTTTTCAACTTGTTCCAATGCTTTAGTTTCAGTGACTATTTGTCTAAGTGCTGAAACTTCTTCTACATTTATATCTTTTCCAAATAGTTGATCCAGTTTTTGTTTTTGGGTTTGACTTGCGTTGGCATAAGTCATTTCAATAAGAACGGTTCTTTTACCCTCTCTCAAATCATCACCTGCAGGTTTTCCAGTTTCTTCAGGATCTCCAAAAACCCCTAAAACATCATCTCTTAATTGGAATGCTTCACCTAGAGGTAATCCAAATTGAGAAAAAACTTGCATGAGATTTTTATCATCTGTGGCTAAAGCACAACCTAAATGAAGAGGTCTTTCAATTGTGTATTTAGCAGACTTGTATCTAATGACATTGAATGCATTTTCTAAAGATCCACCACCACGGGCTTGTTCAAAAATATCTAAATATTGACCAGCCATTAATTCGGTTCGCATAAGATCATAAATTTTCTTTCCTCTTAATAAATCGTTAGGCGCAATTCCTGAATTCATGAGTAATTCATCAGCCCAAGATAGAACTAGATCTCCTAATAAAATTGCACCACCGATTCCAAATTGTTTTGATTCACCTAACCATTTATTGCTTGAATGCATTTGTTCAAATTTTTTATGAATTGAGGGTTTGCCTCGTCTTGTATCTGATGCATCCATGACATCATCATGCATTAATGCGCAAGCTTGCAAAAACTCTAAAGAGCTTGCAGCTTTAATTATTTCTTCGCTATCTATTCCACCAGAACCGATAAAACTCCAATAGCAAAAAGCTGCTCTTAATCTTTTTCCTCCAGATAAAAATTCATTCGTAAAATTTGCTAACTCATCTAGAGACTTTGAAACTTGGTTAAGGATTGGTCTTTGCTCACTTATAAAACTATCCAAGCAATTTTGAATTCTAGGTCTAATTTCTAAAGATTTAAGAATTTTAGATTCCCCTGATTCTTTGCTTTTATTCATTTATCTTTCCCTAATAGTTTTGTATGCAAAAACAACTATGGAATAAGCCATGATTAAAAATGGAATAAGAAAGGCAGAAATATTATTTGACAAAAATTGAGCACAATAAACTGCAAATAAAAATATCCACATATAAGTTAAATATGGAAACTTTGTGGAATATCTTTCGTTTTTGGCATTTTGTGAACTTAAAAACATTATTAAAAGTAGAATAAAAAATGAAACTATTTGAAATTGCAAAGGATTAATTCCTAATATTGAATAACTTTCAGGTTTTGGAAGCCATTGAAAGTATCCAGCATTTGCAAATAATGATTCAACAACTAAGAGTAAACCCAAAGATATAAAAGCTGCTGTTAATGGCGACATAATCACAGCCCTTGTAATTCTTCTGGAAAGAACTATTCCAAGATATGAAACAGAACTCCAGATTAAAGGACTAGAAAATGGAACATGAAATAATTGAATTCCTAAGCGATACGTATATTGCACATCTCCAAAAATAAATCCAGTTGCAGAATTTATTGCTAAAAATGAGAAACTTAAACCTAATGAAACTACTAAAAATGTAGCCGCCCAAGCCATTCCCCACCAAATAAAAGCGTGAGCAGTGGTGGCGATAAATAGAAATAGAATTAAAAATAGGCTTAATGAATCTTTTCGATCTTGTGGAAATATTGGCCAAAGTGCTGAAAAAAGTAAACCTAAACCAAAAAATATCCAAGGAATAGTTCTAAAACCAAAAGTTGGACCGCCAGTATCTCGGTGGGGTCCTCTATATACTCTGATACTCATTTAATATTTCCTTTTTTAATTCTGCTTAACATCTGCAGTTAAAGCTCCACTTAGCCTTACTAATTCTTCAAATGAGGTAGGAAAAACATAATGAGGATGACCTGCTGCTGCCCAGATTTCATCAAAGTTTTTAAAAGTCTCATCAATTAAAATTTTCATCTTTGTTAGATGTCCTAGAGGTGGTATGCCACCTATGGCATATCCAGTTACTTCTCTGGTTTTATCTGCATCGGCTTTACTGACTGTTTTTACTTTAAATTCTTTTGCAACTTTATTGGTGTCAACTTTATTTTGTCCAGAAGTTAATACCAACACAGTTTCTCCATCTGCTTCAAACACTAAAGACTTAACAATTTGACCCACCTGGACACCTAAAGTAGCGGCAGCCTCATCAGCAGTGCGAGCAGTTTCATTGGTTTTAATAACGCCACCTTTAACCCCCAACTCCTGGCAGGCTTTCTTGAATTTAGCTACAGAAGGGTGTTCGTTTTCGCTCATTTCTCAAGGGTACGCAAGCCCCCTTAGTTGACCTTTGTCAGTGGAAGGTGGTTGACTAATCACTATTCGAACAAGTGTTCGAATAGTGATTAAACCAGGGTATTTTCCCCTAAATACCGCTAAAGGCTTAATCACTAAAAATTAAGTTAAATGGCGATTGACCCCTAAATCGCCATTTTGCTTAAAAAATCAAAACCAACATCGTTTGGCTTCTTTGTTAAAACTTGCGGGGAAGCTTTTTTAATAGGGAAGCCAAACGTCCTAGTTGGTTTAAAAGTCGTCTTCCTCCGACTTAGTAAAAAAAGTTGAGGAGTTTTTTAAGTTGCATTTAAAAAGAAGTTTCACCCATTTAAATGTTTCTTCAGCCTATTCACTTCGTTATGCAAGTGGTATGCCTGAAAAAATTGTGGAACAAGCAAAACTACTTAATTTTTCTAAAATTGCCATAACTGATCAAGATACTTTGTCTGGTGCAATAAATTTTGTTCAGCACTGCCTAGCAAACTCCATAACCCCAATTATTGGAGTTGATTTTAATTTAGGTAAATCAAGAGTTTTAGTTCTTGCTCGCGGGAAAAATGGTTTTAGAGATCTTTGTCATTTAGTTAGCAAAGCTCACGAAAAAGAAAGAGGAAAACCAAAGCTAGATATTTCATATTTATGGGAAAAGATGAAACAAGGAAACCTTGTAGCAATTCTAGGAGTTAACTCAGATATTGGTCAAAACATTATTAGAAATAGAAATGATTTAGCACTTCATCTTTTAAATAGTTGGCTAGAGCATGTTGACAAACAAGACTTGATAATTGAAGTAGTTTCCCATTCAAATTTACATAAAGTTGTAGATCCAAAGTATTCAATTAATTCAGCTGCAAAAATGACGACTTTTGCTAGAGATAATCAATTAAGAGCGATTTTAACTAATGCCACAAGGTACATAAAAGCAGAAGATGCAATTGTTACAGAATTACTTGAATCAGTTGAAACTAAAAAACAATTAAATTTTGATCAAGTAAGACATTTTCGAGGTTCTGCTTATTTAAAATCAACTCAAGATATGTATCAAATAGCTTTTAATATTGGAAAATATCTTAGCAGTATTGAGGTAGGTCAATTACTTTTAAAATTTAGCGAAGAAGTAGCAAATGAATGTAGTCTAGATCCTGCAAGAGATTTAGGAATTGGATCTATTAATGTCCCAGAAACTGATTTAGTTTTAAATGAAACAAATAGCGATTCTGTAAAAGCTTTATATAACAAATGCCAAGCATCATTAATTAATCTAAATCTTGAAAATAAAAATATATATCAAGATAGATTGAAAGAAGAGTTAGATGTTATAAATGGTTTAAATTTTTCTGGATACTTTTTAACAGTTGCCGAAGTTGTTAATTTAATTAAGGAAAAAAGAATTAGGGTAGCTGCCAGAGGATCTGGAGCAGGAAGTTTAGTTAATTACTTACTAGGAATTTCTAATTTAAATCCTATTAAATACGGATTAGTAATGGAAAGATTTCTATCACCTTTAAGAAGTGCTTTACCTGATATTGATATAGATGTTGAATCAGCTCGAAGATTAGAAATTTATGAAGCAATATATAAAAGATTTGGTAATGAAAGAGTTGCGTGCATTTCTATGCGTGAGACTTATCGAGTAAGACATGCAATAAGAGATGTAGGAGCAGCTCTTGGCATGCCTATTTCTGAAATTGATGCTTTTGCTAAAGCATTTCCTAGAGTTAGCGCTAGAAAAGCAAGAAAAGTACTACAACAACTACCAGAACTAAATAAAAGTTCTTTTGCCAAATTATTCTCCCAAGGAAATTTAGATTTATATCTTGATCTAGTTGAAAAACTTGATGGGCTACCAAGGCATTTAGCGATGCATCCTTGTGGAGTTATTTT
>JBEAYY010000085.1:0-6871 GCA_041170365.1 Actinomycetota bacterium | reverse complement strand
GGTCGATCTTTTTTGAGAAGGAGCTCACTTGTCAGAAGAGACAAAAATGAAGCTTGACCGTCGTCGCCTTATCAAGGCTGGCGCCGCGGCAGGCGTTGCAATCCCAGCAGCAGGTCTGTTGGCAGCTTGCAGCAGTGGGGGAGATTCAGCAGAAGGCGGCTCAGCCGAACTATCTGCAGATTCACCTCTTTATGGCAGTAATGCAGAAAATATGCAAGGAAAAACAATTGACTTTGCATACTCACGTGTAGCTGGATGGCCACCAAGCGCCGCTCCAACAACACAATGGCCAGATTTCCAAGCATATGCAAAAGAAAAATATGGCTATACAGTTAATGACATCACCTTCATTGAAGGTGGATTCGGAGAACTTTTCCAAAAGATTTCTCCAACACTTGCATCAGGATCACAAGATTACAATTTGATGATCGTTGATTCACAATGGTTAGGTGCTCTAGCAGAACCAGGTTGGATTGTTAAGGCAGACGATGTCTTCGCAGCAAACCCAGAACTAGATATCGAACCATTCTCAAGTTTGGTAACAAACACTTACCAGGTTTATCCAGACGGTTCAGGAATTCGTTGGGGCTTCCCACAAATGCCTGATACTCAAGGAATATTCATGCGTAAAGATATGTTAGAAGATCCAGCTGAACAAGCTGCTTTCAAAGCAAAATATGGAAAAGATCTTCCAACAACTCAAGATGCAATGATGGAAATTGAATTCACAGATCTAGTTGAGATCATTGAATTCTTCCATCGCCCAGATAAGGAAATGTACGGAACAGCAATCATGTATTCGAAAGAATACGACTTCTTTAGCTGCGCCTACTATCCATTCGCTTATTCAACAGGCGGAAAGATTTGGGATCCTGCAACTTCAGATGTTTACGGAATTCTAAACTCTGATGTCAACGCAGCTGCTATGGATCAATTCATCTCATTGATGAAATATCAACCAGCAGATGCTGCATCATTTGGTATCGGTAGCCTTCTCGACCTTTTCAACGGTGGAAAATGTTTCTCCGCTTGGCAATGGTTAGCAGTGGGTGCATTCATGGGTGGCGCAGACGCTGTTGTTAAACCAGATATGGTGCTTTCAATTCCACTACCTAAGTGGAATGGACAACTTATCGGTGCAATGGGTGGTCAACCATGGGTTATCAACTCCTTCAATGATGACGATCACATGAGAGTGGCAGTTGACGTTCTCAAGTGGTGGTACACCAAGGAAACTCAAGACAAGTTCATCAAAGAAAACGGTGGCTTGCCATGGAGCAAAGAAGGTGCTGCAAATCCTGAATACCTAGAAGTAGCACACTATGTGAAGCCATTCCTCTACATGTTGGAAGAAGGACGTTCACAAGACTTCTGGCACTTACCTGAATACGCAGAAATGCTCGCAGTGCAACAAGAAGCATTCAACGGAGTTGCAACCGGAACGGTTAAGACTTCCAAGGAAGCTTTGGAATACGCAGCTGCTAAGCAACAACAAATTCTGTTCAATGCAGGTCGTACCCAGACTCCTCCACCAGACAATGTGGACTCTCTAACTCTCTAAGAGTTAACAGAGAAAAGTCAATTGAGTTGGTGTCCCAGTTAATGGGGCACCAACTCAACTTCTATGATTATCGGCAACTAAGTTTTTTTGTTAGGCAACTTTAAGGGGATTTAGATTAATGGCTAAAAGTGTTGAGACTTTAGAAAAGTCTTTCAAACAAACCCCTAAGCCTGTAGATCCAGCAAAAAAGAAAAATTTATTTTCCTGGGGTTTATTAGCTCCAGTTTTATTCTTCTTTATTTTAATGAGCGTTCTTCCAACAATTTGGATGTTTGGATTAGCTTTTTATGATTACACATTAACTTCTGCAAACAAACCTAAATTAATTGGTTTCAAAAACTTTTTTGACTTTTTAGCAAATCAACAATTAGCAGCATCTGTTTCTAGAACATTTATATTTCTATTGTGTGCAGTAATTTTGCAAACATTTTTAGGTATTTTAATTGGAGTTTTGTTTTGGAAAAACGACAAAATGCCAGGTCGTCGTTTAGCATTAACTTTATTTTTTACTCCAATGGTGGTGACACCAATTGCAACTTCACTTTTCTGGAAATTTATTTTAGATCCAACTTTAGGTGTAATAAATTATTTTGTGGCATCGCTAGGATTTGAAAGATTTGATACTTTAACAGATCAAACTTTAGCTTTCCCAACTTTAGTTTTAGTTGATACTTGGATGTGGACACCATTTATGACATTGATGACTTTGGCTGCTCTTGGATCTGTACCAAAAGCAGAATTAGAGGCAGCTCAAGTTGATCGTTTGCCAATTCATCGATTAATCACCACAGTTATTTGGCCACATGCAAAATTTATTTTAGGTTTAGGAATTCTGTTAAGAACAATTGATGCATTCAAGACTATGGATTTGGCATATGTGATGACAGGTGGTGGACCTGGCGATAGAACAGAATTAATTGCGGTTTCTTTGTATCGCTTCGCATTTAAGTCTTTCAAACTAGGTTATGCAACGGCTGTTTCAGTATTTTTAATGTTTATTGCAATTGCTTTAACTTCCATTTATTTATACATTTTGAATGCCAGAAAGAAAGCTGAGGAATAAAAATGGCTGAGACAACATTTAAACCAAAGCGCAAATCTGGTCCAATTAATTTCTCTACTATTGGCGCTTGGGCAGTGGCTATATTTTTCTTCTTGCCAGTTGCCTGGATTATGTCCACGGCTTTTAAACCAAAAGACAGCATCGTGGTTTCTCCACCAGTATTTTTCTTCAAACCAACATTTCAAAACATCACTGAAGCTTTAAGTTTTGATAATACTTTTGACTACTTCACCCACTCAATTGTTTACTCTTTTGGATCTGTAACGATAGCGATATTGGTTTCTTATCTTGCTGCATATTCTTTCTCAAGATATAAACCCGCAGGAACTGACTTTTTAATGTTCTTGCTTCTTTCAACTCGTTTCGTTCCAGCAGCAGCCTTCGTGGTCCCATATTTCCAATTATTTAATCTTTTGAAATTAAAAGATTCCTATATTGGTTTGATTGCTTTTTATGCAATGTTTTCTATTCCATTCTCAGTTTGGATTCTTAAAGGTTTTCTAGATGGTATTTCCCAAAGGTTTGATGAAACCGGTTTAGTTTATGGTGCATCACGTTGGCACATTATGTTCAAAGTTATTTTACCTCAAGTAAAACCTGGTTTAGTGGCATCGTTTGTATTCAATATTTTGTTTGTGTGGAATGAATTCTTGTTTAACTTCCAACTAGGTGGTGCAAAAACATTTGGTATCCCAGTTGGATTATTTACTGGTTCAACCAAAGGTGGCGCAATTGACTGGGCTTATGTTGCCTCTATTGGAACTTTGTATGTGTTACCACTAGTTATTGTTATCTATGCTTTCCAGAAATACTTACTAGTTGGTTTAACATTTGGAACCGTAAGAGGTGAAGTATAAGTGGCTGTTATAACAAATAAAAAACTTCCATTTGCAACTAGAGCTCAAAGATTAAATATTTACTTATTGATTATTGCTTTGTTAATGCTTGCTCAACAATTTACTTACACAATTTATGTGTGGGGTTTTAGATTGCTTTTTGTTGTTGTTACCTTGCAGGTAGCTTTAGGAAATATAAATCCTGAGTGGGATTTTAAAAAGTCTGCTAGAAAAACCTTAGTTATTTTATTAATTATTGCTTTGATTTTTGCCTTCTCAGTATTTGTCACACCATATTTGGTCGAACTTGGTCGACCAAAACGAGCCTTCTAAACAGGAGATAAATTTACAATGGCCCAGTTAGCACTTGATGTCAAAGGCTTAACAAAGTCTTATGGCAACAAAGTAGTTTTGGATAATTTATCTTTTACTGCAAATATGAATGACTTTTCAGTAATTTGCGGAAAACCTGGCAATGGTAAATCTGTCTTAGTTAGAACCATTATGGGATTAGAACCAGTTGATGCTGGTTCAATCATTGTTAGAGGCAAAGATGTTGCTCAAGTTTCTGCTGGAGAAAGAAATATTGGCTATGTTCCACAAAGTTTTGCACTTTATCCTCACTACACAGTAAAAGAAAATATTGAATATCCACTTGTATTATCAAAAGCTAGTGAAGCAGAAAAGAAAGAAGCAGTAGAAAGAGTTAGTGAATTATTAAGAATTAAGGATTTATTGGTCAAAAAACCTGAGCAATTATCAGGTGGACAAAAACAACGTGTAGCTATCGCAAGAGGTTTAGCTAAAGCTACAGATGTCTACGTTTTAGATGATCCATTGGTCGGACTTGATTTTAAACTACGTGAACGTTTGATTGATGATTTAAGAAAAACTCAAGAAGAATTAAAAGTTTCTTTTGTTTACTTAACATCAGATCCTTTAGAAGCTTTATCTTTAGCTAGAACTGTAATGATTTTGGCTCAAGGAAAAATAGTGCAACAAGATTCACTAGATGTTGTTTATGATCAACCAAACTCAATAGCCAGCATGAACTCCTTGGGTTTTCCTGAAGCAAATATTTTGCCTGGAGAACTTTCTGGAACCACCTTTACTTCAGTACTAGGAAGTATAAAAGTGAAAATGGATTCAAATTCTTCAAAAGTGGTAGCAGGTATTAGACCAGAAGGGTTCAAAGTTGAATCAGGCTCAGGCTCAGTTGATGGCAAAATTACCTTGCTAGAAAACTTAGGTTCAGAATTCGCTGTTTATTTCAATGTTAAAAATACAAATCTAGTGACAGTTGTTTCTAGAACAGATAATGATGCCCTTGCAAAAGTAAAGAATAAATCAACAACAATTTCTTATAAACCAGATGCAGTTGTTTTATTTGATGCTGAATCAGGCAAAAGAGTAGGCCAAGGAGTTTCTCATGTATGACATTAGATTAGAAAATGTCACCAAGAAATTCGGTGATTTCACAGCAGTAAATGATATTAATTTTACAATTCCAAAATCATCAGTAACGGTTTTATTAGGACCATCAGGTTGTGGAAAAACTACTTTGATGAGAATGATTGCAGGATTAGAAAATCCAACTCAAGGAAAAATATTCTTTGGTGAACACGATGTGACAAATGTTCCAACCAGAAGAAGAAATATTGGAATGGTTTTCCAATACCCAGTAATTTATCGAAATACCTCTGTTAGAAAAAACCTAGAATTACCTTTGCTATCTGAAAAATTATCTAAACAAGAATTAGATAAAAGAGTTGATGAAGTCGCTGAAATTCTTGGTTTAACAGATGTATTAAAGAAGCTTGTTGAAGAATTAGATAATGGCACTAGACAAAAAATTGCGGTAGGACGTGAAGTTGCTCGTCAACCAAGAATTATCTTGTTTGATGAACCAATTACTAATATTGATTTGACTTCTAAATTGGAATTAAAGAGAAGTTTGAAAGAACTATTTGGTCGTCTACAACAAACAATTATTTATGTAACCCATGATCAAACAGAGGCTATGACTTTGGCTGATCAGATTGCATTGATGCAAGATGGAGTTATTACTCAAAGTGATTCACCTAAAGAAATTTATGAAAATCCTGCATCTCAATTTGCGGGCTGGTTCTTAGGAAATCCAGGAATGAATTTTGTACCACCACAATTTATTAGTGTTTCTGGTTCAAAGGTGAGTTCTAAAATGTTTTCTCAAACTATTGATTTAGGTTCAAAAGCAGCCTCGGTTGATACTTTCGGTGTAAGAGCTGAAGGTATTTCAGTTTCAGCTACTGAAATAAAAGATGGAGTAAAAGCTAGAGTAACTAGAAAATCAATTGGTGCAGGTGGACAATACTTATTAGATTTAGCTGTCGAAAATCTTTTGGTAAAAGCAAGAGTCTCTCACTCAGTAGGACGAAGTGTTTCAGATAACGTCTGGACCACAATTGAGTCAGATAGCATCACATTTTTCGATAAATCAGGTAAAGCAATTTAATTAAAATTGCGTGTAAATTTTAATTGGATAGATTAGAAGTATGTTTTATTTTGGTACAAACACGAAACAGCACCTTGATATTCAAAACCATGAAGATGTTGTAGAAATTGCTTCACTTTTAGCAAAATCTCATAAAGATGTGCAATTTTTTGTTTTACCAACTATGCCTTTAGTTAGAGAACTTAAAAAAGCATCTCATGGCACAGGTTTATGGGTTGGTGCTCAAAGAGTATCTGGAACTCAAAAAAATAATACGGGCAAAATTTCTGCCAAACTCTTAGCTGATTCAGATCTTGATTTAGTTATGGTGGGCCATGCTGAACGAAGAGCTTTTGGTGAAGATAGTGATGCTGAACTAACACATCAATTAGAGGCACTTATTGAAGTTAAACTTCCTATTCTTTATTGCATAGGTGAAGAGCATTTAGAAAATGATTCAAAAAAGCGAAAAGATTGGTTTAAAAAACAACTTCAGATTTTAAGAGATTTGTATGTGGATAAAGCTTTAATTGGATATGAACCAGTTTGGTCAATTGGAGAAAAGGGAACCCCTGCAGAACCTGGCTATGTAGAAGAGTCATTTCAATTAATTAAAGAAGCTTTAAGTGAATTAGAACGTAAACCAGAAAATTTTCCTCTACTTTATGGAGGAAGCGTGAACGTAGAAAACGCCAAACAACTAGCCTCATTAGATAGTTGTGATGGTCTATTTGTTGGTAGAAGTGCTTGGAGTAAAGATGGGTTTAGAAATGTGTTTGAGAAAGCATACGCGGGCTACAAGTCAAAGTTTTAAGAGCTAATTTATGTTTGTAACTGCTCGAGTATTTTCCTTAAGTCATCAAACCCCAAGAGAAAACGGAATAAAAGCAGCTAAGGAAGCTCTTTCTTTAGGTAGGGCAATTGTTATTCCAACTGAC
>JBEAYY010000084.1:0-5750 GCA_041170365.1 Actinomycetota bacterium | reverse complement strand
GCAAAATAAATAATGACACAACAATTATTGGTAAATCTGTAATAAGTGGAGAAAATGCAACCCTTAATCCATGAGATGTTCCACCTCTTAAGGAAGCAGAAATAACTAAAGCAAGTAATGGACCAGGTGCTAAACCAACACCCAGTCCAAGAAGAAGACCTTGAATTAAATATTCCATTTAATTAATGTGAAACTGGAGCAGAATCTCCACGTTCACTTAATTTATTGTTTGGGGTAAGAATTGCAAAAATAATTGAAGCAGAAACTACAATTGCTCCAATTAAAAACACACTAGACATTGAATTTGCAAAGCCTTCCAAAATAGGGTGGATTAAAGTTCTATTTGCTGAAGCTAGCCAAGAAGTATCATCAAATGTTGCTGTACCTGTTTGCAAAGCTTGTAATTGTTGCACTGTTGAAACATTGTTTGGATCCATAAGTGCTTTTTGGTATTCAGGATTTGTTACTGAATTTTGAAATGCAGATTGGGTTTCACTACCGACTTTTCCAAACAAAATTGAAATAAATGCAGCAGTACCAACCGTTGCACCCATTTGTCTAAATAAAGTTACAGAAGATGTTGCTACACCTAAATCTTTTTTAGCCACAGCATTTTGAACTGCAATTACTGTTGGTTGCAAAACATGCCCAAGACCTACCCCAAATAAATACGACAAAATTGCTATCCACCAATATTTAGTGTCGGCATTAAAAGTTGTCATTAAGAAAAGAGTAATAGTTAAAATAATTGTGCCAATTACTGGAAAAATTTTATATTTTCCTGTTTTAGAAATGACTCTTCCAGAAATAATTGAACCAGTCATGATTCCTAGCGTTAAAGGAAGTAATTCAAGTCCAGCTTTTGTTGGAGAAGAGCCACCCACAATTTGTAAATAAAGTGGAAGCATCGCAAGGCCACCAAACATTCCAGCACCAGTAATTAAACCTACGATGGAAACAAATGAGAAAGTTTTATCTTTGAAAAGTCTTAAAGGCAAAATTGCTTCATCTTTCATTTTGTTTTCAAATATTAAAAATAAAATTAAACTGATAATTCCTATTGTGTAGCAAGTAATTGATTCAACGCTTGTCCAACCCCAAATTCTTCCTTCTTGTGCTACTAGCAAAAGTGGGATTAAACCAACGGTTAATGAAATTGCACCTAACCAATCAAGTGAATGATTAACTTTTTGAAAATTTGGAATATGTAATGTTCTTCCGACAATAAATAAAGCAATCAAACCAATTGGAACATTCACTAAAAATACCCAACGCCAACCTGTAATTCCAATTATTGAGTTTTGTCCTGCAAAAAATCCACCAATAACTGGACCTAAAACACTTGATGAGCCAAACACAGCAATGAAATAACCCTGATATTTTGAACGCTCTCGAGGCGGAACAATATCGCCAATAATTGCAAGAGCAAGAGTAAATAAGCCACCTGCACCTAAACCTTGAATTGCTCTATAAATTGCCAAGTTATACATAGAAGTTGCAAATGCACTTAAGGCTGAACCAATAATAAAAATAGAGATGGCCCAAATGAAAAGTGGTTTTCTGCCAAATATGTCACTTAATTTTCCATAAAGTGGAGTAGTAATTGTTGAAGTAATTAGGTAAGCAGTAGTTGCCCATGCTTGTAAAGACAATCCATTCAAATCATCACCAATTGTTTTAATTGCAGTTGCAACAATTGTCTGATCTAGAGCCGCTAAAAATAATCCTGACATTAAGCCAACTAGAATTGGCACGATTTCTTTATGGTTTAAATAAGTAGTTTCTGTATTTTCATTCATTTAAATAATTAATCTCTCTAATTGGTGTATTACTCGACCCCATAATCCTAGTCAATCATCCTTTAAGCACGTAACATGCGCTTCAAGAACACGCTAAAAACTTAGTTGAATTATTATTACAATATGAAGTTGAGCAAATTAATAGCAGTTAATTTACTTCTTTTGCCAATACTTCTGAATCAATCAAGTGCAAATGCTGAAGAAAAAAATGAACTAGCATCAGTGGTTTTAGAGCCTTTAATTTATAAATCTGCAGATAGCACTTTAATTGAAAATATTGTAACCAAACAATTAAGTAATCCTTTGTATTCAACTGGATATGGAATTTCAATTAGGAATTTAACTGATGGTTCAGTTGTATTTGAAAGTAATGCTGATGATTCGATGATGCCTGCATCATTAACAAAAATTTATACAGCTGCAAGTAATTCTTTAACTTTAGATTTAGATGCTAAATTTGTTACTAAAGTTAAATTTTTAGATAACAATGTTTATCTAGTAGGTGGGGGAGATCCACAACTAGGAACCGAAAGTAATCCTAGAAAAGCAGATCTTGAAGATTTGGCAAAACAAACTGCTGAAAATTTAAAAAAGTTTAATGTTTTTGAAGTTAATTTATTTGTTGATGATTCCTCCCTTGGTCCTCTGCAAAGACCAGTTGATTGGCTTGATAATTACTTTAGAAGTAGTGAAGTGCATTTAATTTCAGCTTTAAATTTAGATGATCCTCTTGCGCCAAGCCAGGCTCCAGAAGATCCCTCTATTACGACAGGTCAAACTTTTGCAGTTTATTTAATTAAAAACGACATCAAAGTAAACGGTTTAGTTTACAGAAAAAAAGCTCCATCTGATGCTTTTGATGTTGCAACCGAATATTCAAAATCTGTTGCACAAATTATTGAAGATATGTTAATTATTTCTAATAATCAGGATTCAGAAATTTTAGCTAGAGTTGCATCAGATATTGCAACTAAAGATCCTTCAACAAATGCGGCAACAGAATTAGTGTTAAAAGATGTTGAAAAATTAGGAATTTCTAGCGTTGATAATGCCTTATCTGATACCAGTGGTTTAAGTCGTTCAAACAAGATTTCACCATCGGATTTTACAAATTTAATTTATAAATCTGTGTTAAAACCTGATTTAATTATTGAAAATAAAGGCGATCCAACAAAATTTTTAACGATTCCATCTTTTTCAATTCCAGTTGATACTTGGCCAGTTTTTACGGGACTTCCAACAGGTCATGGACTTGGCACGATGGAGAAAAGATTTAATGAAGAAAAATCACCTGGTCGAGGGGTAGTTAGGGCAAAAACTGGAACACTAAATCAAGTTATTACTTTAGCTGGAACAATAACCACTAAAGATAATTCATTTTTATCTTTTGCAATTTTGGTTAATAGAGTTGAAAAACCAAATATGGTTAGAGAAGAATTAGACAATCTGTTGAATGAAATTGCAAGATGTGAATGTGCTGCATTAAATGAATAACCCACCAATTAATTTACAAAATGCTGTAAATAATTTGTTAAAAGACTTTGAACCAGCTGACAATATTTTGGTGGCTTGTTCTGGTGGGGCAGATTCATTAGCACTTGCGTGGACTAGTCAAGTTGTCACTAAAAGAATTGGTTTAAATCTAATTGCTGTGATTATTGATCATCAGCTAATTAAAGAATCATCACAAGTTGCTCAAGAAGCTAAGAAAAAATGTGAAGATTTTGGAATTGAAAAAGTTGTTATCAAACAAATTCAAGTCAAAGATGACAACGATGGTTTAGAAGCGGCTGCAAGAAAATCACGATATGAAGCATTTGAGGAATTAGTAAATGAATTTAATGCAAAAGCAGTTTTACTTGCTCACACTCAAGATGATCAAGCTGAAACTATGTTAATGAGATTGACTCGTGGAAGTGGTGCAAAATCTTTATCTGCAATGAAAGAAGTTTCTGGAAAGTATTTAAGACCTTTTTTACATATTAGAAAACAAGTTTTAGTTGATGCTTTAGAAAAAGAAAATATTAGTTATTGGCAAGATCCTGCAAACACTAACTACAAATTTTTAAGAGCCAAAGTAAGACATGAATTAATGCCAAAATTAATTGAGGTGCTAGGAGATTCTGCTATTGAATCCCTTGATAGAACATCGGAGTTATTAAAAGAAGACAATGAAGCACTTGAGTCAATTGCTCTTGAAAGTTATGAAAAATTAAATAAGGAATTAAAAGTTCAAGATTTAGAGAAATTAGCAGCAGCAATTAGAAAAAGGGTTATCAAAATTGCAGCTTTAGATTCAGGTGTTACTCCAGGGCCTTTTTCATTTGAACATATTGAGGCTATTGATGCTCTTGTTACAAATTGGCGTGGCCAAGGTAACGTCGATTTACCTGGTTTCATTCAGGCAAGCAGAGTTGATCAAACAATAAGATTTATTTCATCCCGAAAAACTAGTTCCTAAGGAAATAATGAAAAGCGAAGATATTAAAAATCAAATTGTCAGAGAAGTTCTAAGTGAAAAACAACTTGACGAAAGAATTGCCGAAATTGCAAAACAAATTGATAAGGACTATGACGGACAAGATTTACTTTTAATTGGTGTTTTGAATGGCGCAATAATGGTTATGGCCGATTTAGCAAGACATTTAACTAAAAATATTCAAATGGATTGGATGGCAGCATCTTCATACGGCCATGGAACAACTTCATCAGGTGTTGTAAGAATTTTGAAAGATTTAGACACAGATATTGAAGGAAGAAATGTATTAATAGTTGAAGATATTTTGGATACCGGTTTAACTTTGCATTGGTTGAAAAATAATTTACTCTCTAGAAATCCAAAGAGTGTGAAAATTTTTACACTTTTAAGAAAACCAGACTCTTTGCAAATGGATGTGAAAGCTGATTATGTAGGTTTTGACATTCCAAATGAATTTGTTATTGGATATGGCTTGGATTACGCACAAAAGTATAGAAATTTAAGATCCATCGCTACTTTGCACCCAGACGTCTACTCCCAAAAGTCCTAACGCGTAACATCGAAGGTGAGGCAATTTTTGCCAAACACTTGGAGTAGAAGACAAACGGAGGTTTGGGTTTAACCCTTTCTTTGAATGAAGGCAAATAAGTTTTTTCGTGGTCCGTTTTTCTGGATAACAGTTGCAATCACCTTAGTTTTATTAGGTAGCAATGTAATTTCATCTTCAACTGCACCAGAAACTATTACAACTTCTCAAGCAGTTTTAGCTATTCAAAAAGACCAAGTTAAAAGTGTGAAATTAATCGATAGAGATCAAAGAATTGAATTGACATTTAAAGATGACAAAAAAGCAAAAGCAGATTTTATTACAGGACAAGGTGTTGCTCTTCAAGAATTACTACAAGCAAAAGTAGAACGTGGACTAATTGCCGAAGATGGATATGACACAGTTGTTCCAAAAGAAAACTTTTTAGTTAATTTACTATTTACATTATTACCAATTGCCTTAGTCATATTTTTACTATTTTTCTTCATGGGACAAATGCAAGGTGGAAACAGAGTACTTAATTTTGGTAAAGCAAAAGCAAGAGCAATAAATAAAGATATGCCAAAAACAACTTTTGCAGATGTTGCAGGAGCTGATGAAGCAGTTGAAGAATTACAAGAAATAAAAGAATTCTTAAGTGAACCTTCAAAATTTCAAGCAGTGGGTGCAAAAATTCCAAAAGGTGTATTACTTTATGGTCCTCCAGGAACAGGTAAGACACTTTTGGCAAGAGCAGTTGCTGGCGAAGCTGGTGTTCCATTCTTTTCAATTTCAGGTTCTGATTTTGTGGAAATGTTTGTTGGCGTTGGTGCAAGTAGAGTTAGAGATTTATTTGAACAAGCAAAACAAGCAGCTCCAGCAATTATTTTCGTAGATGAAATTGATGCAGTTGGAAGACAACGAGGCGCAGGTCTTGGTGGCGGAC
>JBEAYY010000083.1:0-7058 GCA_041170365.1 Actinomycetota bacterium | reverse complement strand
GAACTTTCAAGACTTTGTTTTCAGGGGCTTCATCAGGAGTCATTACTTGTCTTAAAGCTGGGCTTGATTCATCTAAAGAGTCTGCCATTATTTCAAGATTTGAAACAATTGAAATACTTCTAACTAGATCATCTTGGTTTAATTCTTTATTTCTAATAAGGGCCGTTGCAAGATCACTTGCTGCTTTTCTTAACTCATCTGCTATTTCATGTGTGGCAGAAAATAAGTCTTCTGTTTTAATAACTTCAACTTTTCTTTTCATATTATTTCCTGCAACTAATAGTGCTTTAGATATTTCTTGTTGAGATGAAGTAAGTAGTGTTTTTTCTACACTTAAATCAAATAAGGTTCTGGCAATAGTTCTAATTTGTACAACAATATGTTCTAAAGCAACAGCTTTTAAATATAAGTCTTCTGCTTCATCAACTTCTTCTAAAGGTGACCATCTAGCATAAGCTTTTGCTTCTAGAGCTTGAGCTTTTAATTTAGGGATTTCTTCAACAAGTAATCTTGCTTGAGTTAACCATTGACTGGCATTTGTTTGATTTAATCCCTGATTTAATTCATTTGACATTGTTAAAAATAGTGCAGAGATTTTCTTTCCTAAGTTAGTTAGTTGATCAAGAGTTCTTCCGGCAGGAGTTTTTGCATGAGAAAAGTAAGAAAAAGCAATTGCAACCCCTGCTCCAATGAGAGTGGAACCTAATCTGTGAATTGCTAAATTTTGATCAAGACCAGGACCGATAACAATTAAGGCAGTTACTGGCACGTTTACAGAAGCAACTTCGCCAAGTCTTAAAGCTCTTGCAACGACCGCACAAAATAATACGGTTGTTCCTATGGCAAGAGACCCAAAGTCAAAAAAGTAAACAGTAGCTAAAGCAACACCTGCACCAATTGCAGTTCCAATTATTTGACCAAAACCTTCTCTAACTGATTTATACATAGAAATGCGAATACTTAGGCTACAAATAATTGCAGCAACCAGTCCGCCATTTTCTACAAGTAAATCTCCAATGAACCAAGCAAAACTTGCAGCAATAGAAGCAACTAAAACCTGTCTTATCCAAGCTTTACGTTTAACAAAAATTTGGATAATTTTTGATTGCTTTAATTTCATGATTATAATTCTATTCGGATAATTGTGAGTTATGTTAAATTTATGGCAATTTAAAATGAATAAAGTTTAAGTCTGCTGTCATCAAAAACATGATTATTTGGACTTAATTTTTTATTTTGTGCTTCATTTAAATCAATATCGCCTATCGCAAGCCCCGACTTTTGCCCCACTTCAGCAATTGGCCATCCATCTGGATTAATAATGCTTGAGGATTGCAACCAATCAACATTTCGCTCGCTACCAGATCTGTCACTTAAAGCTATCCATAATCGATAAGTTGCAGCCATGCTCATTGCTTTTATTAATTCCATTGGTCTTTTTTCATGACTTGGCTTATTAAATGAGCCAGTTGGCCAGTTGAGTGGTACACATAATAATTCACATTCTTTAGAAGCTAAAGTTCTAACAAATTCAGGAAATTCTAAATCATAACAAATCATGGTTGAAATTTTTCCATACTTTGTATTGATAATATCTGGAATTTTATTTCCTGCTTCGAAATAATTTTTTTCTGTATTGAATAAATGTATTTTAGAGTAAATGGTTTTTACTTCACCATCTTCAATTATTACACTATTGTTGTAAAATTTGTCATCAATTCTTTGAGCAAAACCTGCCACAATTATAATTTGTTTTTCTTTTGATTCATCTTGCCAAACTTCTAGACAATTATCATTTTCAAGCATGATTGATAATTCGTCTTTTGATTCAAAAACATAACCTGTGTTTGATAATTCGGGAAGAACTATAATTTGTGCACCTTGATTTGATGCTTGTTCAATTAATTTTTTTGTTTCTAAAATGTTGCCAGGCACATCTCCAACTTGAAGATGTGCCTGGGCAACTGCTACTTTGACCAAATTAATTTAGTGCTTAGTAGTTAAATTTCCTTCAGCTTTTGCCATTGATTGTTCTTTCTTTAAATCAATGCTTTTTGCTAGAAGTAAATAAACAATTGCTGAAACTGGAAGGCCTACAAATATTGAGTAGTCAACACTTCCTAAGCTTTGGGCAATTGGACCAACATATGGGCTTGTTACAAAGAATGGAATCATACATAAAATTCCAATCACATACGCTAATTGACCGCGCCAGCCCCATACGCCATAAATTCCATCTTTCTTGAATATTTCTTTAATAACATAAGTGCCTTTTCTGACAAAGAAATAGTCAATCAAGTTAATCGCAGTCCAAGGTGTGAATAAATATGCCAAGAACACTAAAGCATTTCCATAAAACACATTGAATCTTTCTTCTCCCACAAAAGCAGCTGTGCCCCAAACTGTTAAGCCCATAACTGCTACGGCAAGGATACGAACATTTCTGGTTGGATTAACTGGTTTAAATGAATCCACTATGGAAATTAATGCTAAAGAACCTCCGTAAGCATTAATTGACATAACTGCTAATAAACCAAGAAGCAAAATCAAAATTGCGATTGTGCCAAATCCTGAAAATATAGAATCACCAACTGCTTTAAAAGCTGCAATTGGAAGTAAAGTTCCATCTGGAGCAGATGCAAATGCACCTAAACCAAAAACCCAAACTCCACTTAGCGCACTTGGTAGATATGTCCATTTAAATGTTGAACTAACACCAACATTTCCTGGCAAATATCTTGAATAGTCAGAAACATAAGGTGCCCAACCAAGTTGAAAACCTGCAATGATGACAAAGACTGTCATAAATGGTGCTAATTGGAAATTTCCTAAATCAAATGCACCTGCAGGAAATGATCCTCTTGAAACAACACCAACTGTTAACAAAGTCAATATTGCAATGGAAGGCCATAACAAATAACGATTAACAGCATGTATTTGGTCATAACCATAAATTGCAATTACCGATGCAACAGATGCAGCAATAATAAATCCAACATTTGATGGAATTGCTGGCACTAAAGCATTAATTGCACTTCCAGATAAAATTGCATCAGCCGTGTTGTATGCCCAATAGTTAACAAATGCAAATATCCAAACAGTTATTGCAGCACCAAGATAACCAAATTGAGCTCTTGATTGAACTAATTGTGGAAGTCCTAATTGTGGACCTTGTGCTGAGTGAAACGCCATAAAAAACGTTCCAAAAAGTGAACCCAAAACAATAGCAATAAGTGTCCAAATTAAATTGGCACCAATTGATAGTGCAACTACACCGGTTGCCATTGCTACTAAGTTCACATTGCCTACGAACCAAACATTTCCAAGATCGCGGACTTTGCCGTGACGCTCTGAATGCGGAACCCAATCAACAGAACGTTGTTCTACTGATGTTGGATTACCAACAGTTTTTGCCATGTATTCCCTCCCTAAAAAAGAGCCTTTGGCTCTAATTGGATTAAACGATACACCCGTTTTTTGTGGTTTAGACCACAATTCTTAAAAATAAATTGCACTATATAAATAGTCTTTTTTTCCAATTTCCTCATACATTGAAGGCCTTCTCGTTTCAAAGAAGGGGAATAGTTCTAACCAATCCCGTTTTTGATCTAGGTCTAAATCTGCAACTAAAACACTTCTTTTATCGCTTGAAGCCTGGACTAAAAGTCTGCCGTAGGGATCGGAAATAAAAGAGGATCCATAAAAAGTTATGCCATTTTCTTCACCAATTCGATTGCTCGCGGCAACAAACATGCCATTGGCAATACCATGTGAAACCATCATGTGTTGCCATAAATATTTTGTGTCAAAGTGTGGATGATCAGGTTCAGATCCTATTGCTGTTGGATAACAAATTAAATCAGTTTTCTTCAATCCATAAAGTCTGGCTAATTCAGGAAACCATTGATCCCAACATGTTGGAGTACCAATCTTTGTATCATTTATTTCTAACACGGGAGTTTTATCTTCACCATTTAAAAAATAAGTATCTTCATAATAACCTGCAGTAACTGGCAGATGAGTCTTTCTAGTTCTTAATACAATTTTACTTTCAGGTGAAACTATAATTGCGGTGTTGTAACCTTTTTCAGAATTGTTTTCAATTTTTTCATAAAGTGAAATTAAAACATGAGCATTTGTTTCTTGAGCGATTTGTTTCGCAAAATTAAAGGTTTCACCATTTTGAAGATCTTCCGGTTGCCATTCTTTATTTTTATCTCTGGGAATACTACAAGCATAGGGATTAAGAGTTAGTTCTTGAAAAACTATTAAATTTGGCTTAAATGGTTTTATTTTTTCAACAAGTTCTATTAATGCTTTTTTTTGATCTTGAATATTTCCATGCCATTTATCTTGAGTGAGAGCTACTCTGAATGAATTTCTCGATTTTGGTTTTTTTCTAGCTGGAGAATCAAATACTTTTTCAACGCTACTTATTATCTCAATTTCTTCCATTTTCTTATCCTATTGATTTTGTTTGAGTATTAGTTATAGGATTGGCAGAATTATGGCCATTAATAGAAAAGTTGGATTTGTTACCCACGAGTATTACTTTTGGCATGACACAGGAACTTATGCAGGAAGTTATAAGCCAAGTAAGCACATGCAAGCTGGTAAACACTGGGAATCACCTGAATCAAAAAGAAGATTTAAAAGCTTGGTCGATGTATCAGACTTAAAAAATGAAGTTACCCATATTGAGCCAAGAATGGCAACAGTTGAAGAATTAGAACGAATTCATGAATTAAAACATATTAAAAACATGAAAGAACTCTCCGATAATGGCGGAGGTTTAATGGGTGATGAAGAATCAACCTTTGGTCCATATGGTTATGAAATCGGTTGTCTTTCAGCTGGAGGAGCAATAGCAGCTGCAGATGCGGTTTATAAAAAAGAAGTTGATGTGGCCTATGCGCTAATTAGACCACCAGGACATCACGCTGTTAAAGAGCGTGGCATGGGTTATTGCATGTTTAACAATATTGGAGTGGCAATAGAGCATTTAAGAAAAACTACAAACTTAACTAAATTTGCAGTAATTGACTGGGATGTTCATCATGGCAATGGCACTCAAGCAGTTTTTTATGCAGATCCAAATGTGTTAACTATCTCTTTACATCAAGATGAGCTTTATCCAAGACATGAAGGAAAAATTATTGAAACTGGGGAAGGGGCAGGAAAAGGTTTCAACATTAATATTCCAATTCCTGCAGGCAGTGGTGATGGTGCTTATAGATATGCATTTGAAAATGTTGTAAAACCTGCGATAGATAGATTTAAACCAGAATTTATTTTTATTGCTTCAGGTTTTGATGCTTCGTATTACGATCAACTTTCACGAATGGCTCTTCATGCTTACACCTTTAAATGGATGGCAGAAGAAACTTTGAAATTAGCTGATAAACATGCAAATGGCAGAGTCGTTGCAACTCACGAAGGTGGTTATTCAGAAGTTTATGTGCCATTTTGTGGAGTGGCAGTTTTAGAAGCTTTTTTGAATAAATCATCAGGAGTACCTGATTATTTAGCAGAGGCAAGTGAAGCTTCCACAAGAAAAGATCAAAAATTACATCCTCATCAAAAAGAAATGATTGATGAGTGTAAAAAAACTCATAATTTGTAATCTAAAAGGATTACAATAACTATTTCCACAAGTAAAAGTTATTAACAAATTAATTAAAGTAAATTAAATTTTAATAATTGTTATATGTACAAATTTTGGTTTACAAATCAATCTATCTATGTAAAAATTAAAACTTACCTTCTCACCGGTTAGGAAACCTTCCTGGTGAGGTTTTTTATTGAATCTAGATCTTTATGAAATTAGCGATATTTATGGATTACCAAAATTTATATAAAGAAGCAGAACGAAGATTTAAAAATGCCCATATACCCTGTATTTGACTGAATGAAAATGATTTTAAACAGTCTTTGTTGAGTTAATTTCTGCTAAACTAAAAATATGCAAAAACCAACTTTGACTGATTGGCGATCTCTTTATTTATATGCAGTTTGTTTAATCTGCATTGTTACCATCATTTTTACTACTTTCTCATTGGTGGATAACATCATGAGACTTGTTTATCCAGTTCCTGCCTACATTGATCCTTATATGAGTCAACCAATAAAAGTTGATCTTGAATTATTAAAAGAACAACAAGCCCAAACTGAATTTAGAAATGGCATTACAGGTCTAATTGGTAATTTAACGGCATTGATTGTGGTTATTCCACTATTTTTAGTGCATTGGAGATTGGCTAATAAAAAGCCAGCTAAAACAAGGCGTTAATATAAAAGTATGAAACCTCGTTTAGTTTTTATCTCTATTTTCTTAAGTTCTCTATTAGTTTCTTTAGGTATTTTCTTTGGCCTTTGGTTTGTTTCCGGGGGATTAAGTGATAGAGGTAAAAAAGGTTTAACTGTGACAGGTTCTGCTCAAGTTTCTGAAACTGCTGATACTGCGGTTTGGTATATCTATGTCAATACACAATTGCCTTCAATTGCAGAAAGTGTTAAAAAAGTCGAAGCAGACACAAAAGCTATAACTGACTATTTAACTTCTCAAGGAATCTCTAGTTCTGAAATTACTGTTGGGGGAGTTTCAACCTCAACTGCTTTTGAAGTTGTTAATGGCGCTCAAACTTCAAACATCATTGGATACACCGCTAATAACAATATAAAAGTAAGAACTAAAGATGTACAAAAAATAAAAGCAGCTTCTGAAAATATTGGTTCAGTATTACAAACTGGTATTGCAGCCTCATCTGGAAGTCCTGAATATTATTTGTCTGATCTTGCAAGTATTCGTCCAAAAGTTATTGCTGAAGCTGTGAAAGATGCTAAACAACGAGCAGAAGCAATGGTGGTTTCTTTAGGTGGAGAAATTGGTAATCCAATTTCAGGTTCTAGTGGTTCTGTGCAAGTTAATCCTCCAGATTCTGTGGAATCAGAATATGGAAGCTATGACACATCAACTATTGAAAAAAGTGTCAGGGCTGTAGTTTCTGTAACTTTTGAAGTTAACTAACTTGAAGAAACTAATTCCCATAATTGCACTA
>JBEAYY010000082.1:0-19310 GCA_041170365.1 Actinomycetota bacterium | reverse complement strand
AAAAAAGCTCCAATAGTGGAATTAGATGTTACTAATGAAGAAAATCTAAAAAATTTAAAACAAGAGATTTCTAAACACCACTCAAAGTTAGATGGAGTTGTTCATGCAATTGGCTTTGCTCCTCAAGCGGCATTAGGTGGAAATTTCTTACAAACAGAATGGCCAGATGTTTCAACCGCTTTACATATTTCTGCTTATTCTTTTAAGTCGTTATCAATGTCCTGTGTAGATCTAATGCCAAATGGTGGAAGTATCGTGGGCTTAGATTTTGATGCGACAAAATCTTGGCCTCAGTACGACTGGATGGGAGTTGCAAAAGCCGCTCTTGAATCAACTTCAAGATATCTTGCTAGACATTTAGGGCCAAAAAATATAAGAGTTAATTTAATTGCAGCTGGTCCAATTAATACTGTTGCGGCAAAACATATTCCTGGATTTGAAAAATTTGAAGAAGCATGGGCATTGAGATCTCCATTAGGTTGGAAAATTTCAGATCCGGTTCCTTCGGCCAAAGCTGTGGTCGCTCTTTTATCTGATTGGTTTCCTTCAACTACGGGCGAAATAATTCACGTAGATGGTGGATATCACTCAATGGGAGCTTAATTAATACCGTAATTTACGGCATTGGTAAGAGTTAATCTACTAATTCTTGCTAATTCAAGTATGCGTTCTCTTACTAAATTAGATTTCGTAGCACTATTTGTCTCAAGCCAATGATTAGTTACAAACTGACATGTAGTTAAAACTCTTAAACTTCTACCAATTAAAAAAGTGACCCTGCTATCTTGATCATCAGGATAAACCTGTCTTGAAATGTCATGATCTAAATCGATCAAAAGATCCCTTGCTTCTTGATTGTCTTTTATTAGATCAAATGCCTCTAAATCTTGACTTACCTCTTGGATTGCGTGGTGAAACTCATGATCTAGATCTTTCCAATTGTATTTTGATTTAATAGGTTCTTTATCTCTTGGAAAAACATCCCAAAAATCTTCTGATTCGGTTATTCCATAAATTGAACCACCAGTTGTTGTAAGGGCTTGACCATTTGTTAGAGCAAGTTCTACAAATTCGTCATTACCAATTAAAGAATCAGTGTTTCCAGAAACTGGTAAGTGACAGCGAATACCAACACAAGAGCTCTTCCTTAATTCTGAAAGAAAAAAAGTGAGAAGTTCTGCTTTACCTAAAATATTGACTGTACGTGGAGCGGGGACGATTGAGTCGACTGATCGCTCTAAAGTTTCCCGACCTTGGAGAAAAGCTGTTGCCCAGATTGAAAAAGAGATACTTGTGGGAACATGATCAAAAATAGGCGAATAACTCACTCTGCAACTCTAATGCCTATAGTTAAATAAAATTCGAATACATTTATACCCACAATATTGCGAAAACTAATAATAGAAATAGACTTTTAAAAAGGGGTTTATTAATGAGCATGATTAACGAGACGGAAAATCGAGGATCATGGCTTACTGATGATCAAATTGAATATATTAGAGATCGACTTCCAATTTTATATATTGATGCAATTCCAGTACGAACAGATGATTTAGGAAACGTTACTCAAATTGGATTGCTTTTAAGAGGAATGCCGGATGGAAGCATTAGTAGAGCGATGGTTTCAGGAAGAGTTTTGTACGGCGAAAGAGTTCGTTCAGCTTTAATAAGACATCTAGAAAAAGATTTAGGACCAACAGCTTTACCACAATTATCGCCAAGTCCAACTCCGTTTACAGTAGTAGAGTATTTTCCTGATCCATCAGTAAGTGGTTTTCATGATCCAAGACAACATGCAGTAAGTCTGGCTTTTGTGGTGGTAGTTAAGGGAGACTGCAAACCAAGTCAAAATGCTTTAGATTTAATTTGGTTAAGTCCTGAAGAAGCGCAAACTGAAAAAGTTTCAAGTGAAATGACAGGTGGACAATCAAAACTTTTGAAATTAGCTCTTGCGCATATGGGAGTTATCAAATAGATGAATAAAAATATTGCAAGCACTAATTTAAATTGGTTACTCTCTGTTGGAGGAATAGTTGGTTGGTTTTCATCATTTACTTTGACAGTAGACAAAATTAAACTACTTGAAGATCCAACATATATATCAAGTTGCAATATAAATTCCATTATTGCTTGTGGAAATATAGTTAAGACCGCTCAAGCCTCAGTATTTGGTTTTCCTAATAGCGTTATCGGAGTATCAAGTTTTCCAATTTTAGTTCTTGTGGGAGTCCTTGGTTTGCTTCAAATTGCGGTTCCTAAATGGATGTATCAAGTAATTGCATTAGTAAGTGGTTTGGCAACTATATTTGTTAGTTGGCTATTTTTTCAAAGTGTTTACGTAATCGGAAATCTTTGCCCATATTGCATCGTTGTGTGGGGCATGACAGTGCCAATTTTTTTCTTAACTTTAAGAGATTTGATCAAGGTATCGAAAAGTAAAAATATTAAATATCTAGAACCATTTACTGGATTTTTAACCTTAGCTTGGTTTTTAGTTGTTGGGTCAGCAATATTTTTAGAGTTCTTCATTTAAGTGTCCGAAGGGGGACTTGAACCCCCATCCCCGTTAAGGGACTAGCACCTCAAGCTAGCGCGTCTACCTATTCCGCCATTCGGACCAAAATGCTTCACGACTAATAATGCTATGCAATCGACATTAACTAAGAACTACTAGGCAAGATATAGAGCATGACAGATATCAATACGTTGGAAGAAAACGTCGTAAAGATATGCGCTGATTTAATTAAAATTGATACGACAAATTTTGGCAATAACGAAAGTGTTGGAGAAAGTATTGCAGCAGAATATGTATCAGAATTTCTAAATTCTCTTAAGATTGAAAATAAAATAGTTGGTCCCGACAATAAAAGATGTTCAGTTTTAGCAAGAATCCAAGGCACCAATAAAGAACTATCTGATTTAGTTCTCCACGGTCATCTAGACGTAGTTCCAGTTGAAAAAGAAAAGTGGAGTAAAGATGCTTTCGCAGCAATAATCGAAAAGGATTTGTTGTGGGGTAGAGGTGCCGTTGATATGAAAAATGGCAACGCAATGATATTAGGATCAATCGCTCATTTAATAAAAGAAGGATGGAAGCCTAAAAGGAATATAACTATTGCAATGTTTGCCGATGAAGAAGCCGGAGGAAAATACGGATCACATTATGTAGTAAATAATCATGGTGAATATTTTGATAATGCATCAGAAGCTGTCGGAGAAGTTGGAGGTTTTTCCCATACTCTCTCAAACGGCGTAAGGCTTTACCTAATAGAGACAGCTCAAAAAGGTATTGCATGGATGAAGTTGACAGCAAAAGGAACAGCTGGTCATGGTTCCATGATTAATTCAGATAATGCAATAAGCAAAATTTCAAGCGCGATTAATTCATTAACAAATCACAAATTTCCAATTACTTTAAGAGACGCCGTCTTACAACTGCTACTAGAAACAGCTCATGCAACTAATCAACAATTTGATCCAAAAGATCCTGAAAAAATTATTTTGCAATTAGGAACATTATCAAAATTAGTATCTGCGACCACAAAAAATACTGTAAATCCAACCATGCTTAATGCAGGATACAAAATCAACGTCGTTCCAGGTGAAGCTAGTGCTTATGTTGATGGTCGATTCCTACCAGGCAATCAAGAAAGTTTTTTAAATGAAATTAAAACAATTGTGGGCGAAGAAATTGATGTTCAAGCAGAAACTTTTGATGTAGCACTTGAAGCACCATTTGAGAATGATTTAGTTAGCAAGATGATTATGTCTCTTGAGAAAGAAGATCCTTTGGCAAAAGTAGTTCCTTATATGTTGTCAGGAGGCACAGATGCCAAAGCAATGTCTAAATTTGGAATCAAAGCTTATGGATTTACTCCATTAATGTTGCCAAACGATTTAGATTTTACAAGTTTGTTTCATGGGCATGATGAAAGAATTCCGATCGATTCTCTTAAATTTGGTGCAAGAACAATGTATAGATTTTTAAAAGAGATTTAAGTTCTTTCAACTCTCAAAACTCTTTTTTTAACCCACATGCGCTTTATTCCATTTGGATAGATTCTGGTTCTAACTAATTCCCATCTGCCATATTCTGCAAGCTCGGTCAGAATTGTTTTGGCTTCTTGTCGGGTGGACTTTGAAGGTAAAGGCACCTCTCTAATTTCCCAAGAAGTGGACAATTAGTTTCCCCTCTCTTTATTTAGTTGAACCCATCTTGACTCAGGATAAGAAAAAACTGGTGAAGAAACGTCGGATAAGGCATTAATTATTTCTTGCGGTAAAACTAAATCATCTGCTTTTAAAAGCATCTTAAATTGCGCTAAATTCCTTGCACCAATAATTATTGAACCAACTGCAGGTTGGGCCTTTAGCCATGCCAAAGAGACTTCTGCGGCAGATCTTCCTATGCCCTCAGCTGCTGTGATAACTGCATCTACGATTCTAGATTTTTCATCTGTTAAATGTTTTTGAATAAATTTAGAGAAATGAGCAGACGCTGCCCTTGAGTCAACGGGAGTTCCAAATTTGTATTTTCCAGTTAAAATTCCTCGCCCTAATGGAGACCAAGGGAGTAATGATTTATCTTGATTAATCAGTAAGGGAATCAAATCTTTTTCAACATTTCGTTCTACTAATGAGTATTCGTGTTGCGCAGTTATAAATGGAATATTTAATCTCTTACATTCATTTATCATCAATGCAGTTTGCCAACTCGAATAATTCGATATTCCGTAATATCTAAATTTTCCTTGACGATAATTCATTTCAACTGCTCTAAGGGTTTCTTCAAGCGGAGTCAAAACATCCCAATGATGCATTTGCCATAAGTCAACATAATCAACTCCAAGTCTTATTAAAGATGTGTTTAAAGCATTAGTTATGTGAGAAGCGCTGGAATTGTATTTTCTAGGCGGGTCTACCACCACTGCTTTTGTTGCAAGAAAAATTGATTCTCTATTTCCAATTTCACCAAGTATTTGGCCGACAATTTCTTCTGAAGCACCTGCTGCATAACAATCTGCTGTATCTATGAAATTTCCACCCGAGTCAATATATGACTTAAAAATAGATCGAGCTTCAGGTTCGTCAGTATCGTTTCCCCAGGTCATGGTTCCCAAAGCTAATGAAGACACTTCTACGCCTGTGTTGGCCAACAGATTACGTCTCATATTGTGAGGTTATTGCAATAATTGAAATAAGCAAATTCATTTTCAATAATTTGACCAAAAAGTCGGGAGAAGTTTGTGGATTGGTGGCTGGCTGGCCTTCTAGGAGTAGTTCAGGGAATAACTGAATTCTTGCCCATTTCCTCAAGTGCTCATCTGAGAATAGTTCCAGAATTTTTTGGAAGTAAAGATTTTGGAGCCTCTTTTACTGCCGTTACTCAAATAGGAACCATTTTCTCCGTATTAATCTATTTCAGAAAAGATTTAATTAGAATTGCAAAATCTTTACTTAAAGGGGCATTGAATAAACAAGAAAGAAATTTAGATTTTAATTTAGGTATATCAATCCTTGTTGCAACTATTCCTATTGCGTTAATTGGATATTTAGCTCAAGATTTCATAAGAACCACTGCTAGAAATTTGTACCTTGTGGCAATAATCTTATTACTTTTTTCATTTGTCATGTATTTAGCAGATAGATTTAATAAACAAGAAAGAGAAATAACTCAAATTTCTGGAAAGCATGTTTTTATAATAGGTCTTGCTCAGGCCTTGGCTTTGATACCAGGTTTTTCTCGATCTGGTGCAACAATAACTGCAGCTAGATTTCTTAAAATTAAACGTGATGCGGCTGCAAGAATCTCATTTCTTTTAAGTGTGCCGGCAATAGTTTTATCAGGCTTATATGAAACTTTAGATATTTCAAAGAATAATCCTGTTGGTTGGGGACCAACGATTTTAGCCACTTTGATTGCATTTGTAGTTGGTTATTTAAGTATTGCTTGGCTGATTAAATGGCTTGGTCGGAATTCTTTAACCAGCTTTGTAATCTACAGAATAATACTTGCAATTATTGTTTTACTGCTTCTAAATGCACAAATCATAAATCCAATCTAGAATTATCAAGTGCCTCATATTTATCTTGTAAGACACGGTCGAACTACCGCAAATAAAGATGGCATTTTGGCTGGTCGCTCAAAAGGTGTAAACCTAGATAATGTTGGGCTAGACCAAGTATTAAAAACATCATTTGCCTTAAGTGAAATTAAATTCAAAAAAGTCTTTTCCAGTCCTATGGAAAGGTGCATTGCAACTACTGAAATATTATTGAAAAATAATAACTATAAATCTAAGCTACAAATTTCAAATGATCTTAATGAATGTGATTACGGATATTGGCAAAATAGAAAATTAAAAGATTTAAGAAAAGAAAAAATGTGGAAATTAGTGCAAAACTCTCCAAGTAAAGTAACGTTTCCAGGTGGCGAATCGTTTTTAAATATACTAAATCGGTTTAAAAAATTTGTTATCAAAGAGTCAAATAAACTTAAAAAAGATGATAATTTACTTATAGTCTCCCATGGAGATCCAATTAGATTATTTGTTTCGTATTGTCTTGGAATAGATTTAGATAAATTTCAAAAAGTAATTATAGATCCAAGCTCGATAACTATTATTGACATTTGGAAGAAAGATACTTTAGTCAAAACTATGAATACACGGATTGATTTAATTTCAAAATCTAAATCCGTTCTAGGAGGTGGTGCAGGATAATGCGTAAAATTTATGCTCACCCAAATCCAGATAGATTCGTGGCAGGTACAGTTGGCCAACCAGGGGAGAGAGTATTTTTTCTTCAAGCTAAATCTAATTCTTCTATTAACAGTGTTGTAGTAGAGAAATCTCAAGTGGCCATCCTTGCTGAGAGAATTGACATACTCTTAGATCAAATAAAAAGTGATTCAAACGAAGAATCTATTCCAGCTAAATTTGATCAAGATTTATTAGATTTAGAACCTTTGGATAATCCAATAAACGAGGAATTTAGAAGTGGTGTCTTAAGTTTGGGATGGAATATTAAAAATAAGAATTTGATAGTTGAAGCTCATGCTGAAAGTGAAGAAAAAGTTCCTGAAATAGATAGTGATGATGCAAATGGTCCTGATGTTTTGAGAGTTTATTTAAGTGCAATTCAAGGACGAAATTTCTCTGAAAGAGCTCGTCGTCTTGTTTCTGCTGGAAGACAACCTTGCCCCTTTTGCCAGGAACCATTAGGGCAACAAGGTCATATTTGCGCTAGAGCAAATGGCTATAAAAGATAAATTGTGACTGATAAAAAAGAATTACTTCTTAAAGGCACAATTGAAATTCAAGGTTTAATACCTGAATCTTCAAATGGCGCCATCAAAGCAGTTATAAAAAATCAAGAAGATGAAATCTCAGTAATCATTAAACCCACTGCATTAATAAGACCATTATGGGATTTTCCTGAATTAGATCTCAATAATAGAGAACTAGCAACTTATGAAATGAGTAAAAGTCTAAATCTAAATTTTGTTCCTACATGTATCAAGAGAAATATTCCTGAAATAGGTGAATGTTTAGTACAAGAATGGATAGAGGAGGAAGTTAATCAGTTAATTGTGGTTCGAAGTGAATCAGATATACCTAATCATTACAAAAAGGTAATTAATGGCTATGACGAATTAAATAAATTAGTTTGTCTTGCTCATGATGATTCAAAAGAACTTAAAAGAATAGCAATTTTTGATTTAATAATTAATAATGCAGATCGAAAAGGTAGCCACATTCTACAAGATAAAGATAAGAAGATTTGGATTATTGACCACGGAGTCACTTGGCATCAAGAAAATAAGTTGAGGACAATTTTGTGGGGTTGGATTGGGGAAAGTCTTGAAAGTTCAGATAAAGAACTTTTAGAACAGGCAAGAATTGAACTAAAAAAATGGATAGATGATCAATCAATTTTATTAACTAAGCAAGAATTAGAAGCTGCTATAAAACGAATTGATGTAGTGTTAGAGCTAGGTAAATTTCCAGAACCAAGCAAGGACTGGCCAGCAATACCTTGGCCGATCTTTTGAGATTAAAGGTGCGCTAGATGCAAAGTTGGAACAAACCTAATTTAATGCAAATACCCAAATTACCTGATTTAAAAAATAAAGAACTAAGATTATTTGATTCAAAAAAACAAGAAATTACATTATTACCTAGACAGAACGATTCAATAAAAATATATGTGTGTGGCATTACACCTTATGATTCTGCGCATCTTGGACATGCATTCACATATTTAACTTTTGATTCAATTATTAGAGCGCTTAATCTAATTGGGCAAAAAGTATTGTATGTACAGAATGTAACTGATTTAGACGATCCGCTATTTGAACGAGCGAGAAAAACAAATAGACCGTGGCGAGAAATTGTAGAAGAACAAGTTCAAATATATAGAAACGACATGAGTGCCTTAAAAGTGATACCTCCAGATCATTTTGTTGGAGTAGAGGAAAATATTGAATTAATTATCAATGAAATAGATAACATAAAAGATTATTCCTATAAACTTAAAGATAAAACTTATTTTAAAAAGCAACAAGAACTCAATTCCTTATTAGTTGCAAATGAGAGTGATAAAGAATTAATTCAGATTGCATCTGAGAGAGGTTGCGATGTAGATACATTGGGAAAACTTAATCCACTTGATCCAATTTTGTGGAGGGGTTCTTCTGTAGACGAGCCTAAATGGGAAACCAATTTTGGAACTGGAAGACCAGGTTGGCATATACAGTGCATCAGTTTGGCGCAAAAATATTTGAACTTACCCTTTGACATACAAGGCGGAGGAAAAGATTTAATCTATCCACATCATTCAATGTGTGATGAAATAACACAAGTTACTAAAGGTAAGGATTTTGCTTCGTTTTATTGCCATGTAGGTATGGTTGCGTACGAAGGAAGCAAGATGAGTAAATCCAAGGGAAATCTTGTATTTGTTCACCAGTTAATTAACCAAGGTGTCGATCCTCTTGTAATTCGTTTGATGCTGATTTCAAAGCCTTGGTTTAAAGATTGGGAATTTGATCAAAGAGAATTAAATATTTTTAAAACTAAACTAGAAAAACTGCAAAAAATTGAAAATGAATTCATAAAAATGAATGATTTAGAAATAATTATAGATCTTATATTAAGTAATCTCGACATTGCCTCTGCTATCGAATATCTCTTGAATGTTGAAAAATTTAAAGAAGGATCAGATTTGGTATCATTGAGACCAGTATTAAACAACTTATTCGGATTGAGTTTTAAAAGTGTTGATTAAATCAAAGGACCTTATAAGACTTAAGAAATCTTCCAAAAAATTACTCAATTCTAATTTATCAAAGTTATTTTCTAAGGACAAAAATAGACATAAAAATTTTAATGTTACATATTCAAATATTACTCTGGATTTCAGTAAAAACTTTATTGATATAGCTACAAAAAAATTAATTCAACAGACTTTAATTAATGAAAATTTAAAGAATAAGATTGAGAAATTACTTAATGGTGAAGTTGCAAATAATACTGAGAATAGACGCGTCGGTCATTTCTGGTTGCGTAAGAACTTTGATAATCATCGGATGGGTGAATTTCAAAAACAAATAAAGGTTGAAGAAGATAGGTTTCTAAAATTTGCAGATGATGTAAGGAATGGAAATATAAAAAATTTTAAGAATGAAACTTTTACAGATGTGATTAGTGTAGGAATTGGAGGATCTGATTTAGGACCGAATATGGTTTATCAGGCTTTAATGAATTCTCATGATGGAAAAGTTAACATACATTTTATATCAAACCTAGATCAAGTTTATTTAGATACTGTTTTAAAGAATTTGAATCCTGATAGAACTCTGGTATTGATTATTAGCAAAACTTTCACAACGCTTGAAACATTAGAGAATGCCAAGTACATCAAAAAGTGGCTACAGGGAAATGATGTAAAAAAAGATGTATCTTCAAATATTGTTGCAATAACCACAGATCCAACTCAAAGTGAAAAATTTGGAATCGGAAAAGAAAAAACTTTTCTCTTTTGGGATTGGATAGGTGGAAGATATTCACTTTTCAGCGCAGTGGGTATATCGATTGCTTTAGGTTATGGCTCAAAATTCTTTATTGAAATGAAAAATGGCGCAGGAGATTTCGACAAAGTAATAACCAAATGTGAATTAAAAGACAATCCTTCATTTTGGCACGCAGTTATTAGTTTATGGAATTTAAACTTTATGAATTTTTCCTCTCTAGCGATCATTCCTTACTCCTCCTTACTTTCTAAATTTCCAGCTTTTCTTCAGCAAACTTGGATGGAAAGTAACGGTAAAAGTGTCCAGGTAAATGGGAAAAGATCTAAATTAATTAATTCACCGATCATTTTTGGAGAACCAGGAACTAATTCTCAACACTCATTTTTTCAAATGATTCAGCAAGGAAATCAAACTATCCCAGTTGATTTTATTTTGATTAGAAATAATTATGGTAAAGATAAATTATTTAATGATCAATTAATTTCAAATGCGCTTGCTCAAAGTATGACGCTGATGCTCGGTAAATCTAGCAAGGAATTAATAAAGGAGAAATCTAGTTCAGAGTTGGTAAATCATAAAGTAATGCCAGGTAATAGACCTTCAAATATCATTTGGCTTGAACATCTTGATGCATATAATTTAGGTCAACTAATTTCATTCTATGAAATCAGCATCATGCTGCAAGGCTTTATATTAAATATAAATTCATTTGATCAATTTGGTGTTGAACTCGGAAAATCTAACGCAAAACAGATTTATCAGAAAATTAATGGTGATTCAAAAATTAAATTTGACTCATCAACTGAGGAAAATATCAAATTCTATAAAAAAACTAATCTTTAGTTCTTCTTTTTAGATATCGTTCAAACTCTCTTGCAATAGCCTCACCACTAGCCTCTGGTAAATCAGATGCGTCTACAGATGATTCTAATTTTGTTACATAATCTTTAATTTCATCGTCTTCAGCAGAAAGCTGGTCAACCCCTTCTTGCCAAGCTCTTGATTCATCTATCAAATCATTTAGAGGAATGGATATATCAAGTAAATCTTCTAATTTAGAAATAACTGCAAGTGTAGCTTTTGGATTCGGGGGAGAAGAAACGTAATGTGGGATTGCAGCCCATAAAGATATTGAAGCAATGTCTCTTTCAGTTGCTTCATCTTGAACTACGCCAATAATTCCAGTCGGACCTTCATAAGCAGAAGGCTCTAAATCTAAGTTTTCTGTTAGTTCAGGTGTCGCAGCAACTGTTGTGACTGGAACAGGTCGTGTGTGCGGTGCATCTGCAAGTAATGCTCCACAAGAAATTATTAATGAAACTTCGTAATCATCGAAAATATCTAAAAGTTCACTCACAAAATTTTTCCATTTCAAATTTGGTTCAATTCCTTGAACCAGAAGTATTGAATTAGGTGAACCTGGAGGATCTGCTAAAAATATTCTTGTCGTTGGCCAATCGATAACTCTTTTGCCATCTTCGGTTAATCGAACCCTTGGACGAGCAACTTGATAGTCGTAGTAAGGATCTGGATCTATAGCAGTGATTTCTGTTGCGTCCCAAACATCAATTAGATGGTCTATGACATTTGATGCGGTTTCTGCAGCATCATTCCAACCTAAAAAAGAACAAATAGCGACAGGATTGTTTCCTAGATATTCTTTTATAGATTTAATGTCTAAATTCACGTTCCTCCTGCTATTTCAATCCACTCAAAATGCTTGGTTTCAAAGTAATCTCTAATCTACATAAGGTTGGACAGTTTTGCACAATTGACCAATGTTCATAAGTGAATCAGGAGTTTGTCCAAATTGCGTGCTTTATTAATTGATATGGATGGCACGCTGGTTGAGACCGAAAGCAGATGGTGGGCTGCCGAGCGCCTGGTTATGGAAATGCATGGTTCGACTTGGGAAGAAGACGATCAAAATCAAGCAATAGGTGGACCACTGTTCAAAGTAGTTGAATACATGGGTGCAAAAGCTAAAGTAAATCCTGAAATTATATTTAAACAAATTGTCGATGAAATGCTAAAAAGTTTTTCTCAATTTAAGTCTGAATTACTCCCAGGCTGGGAAAATATTATTCAAGAAGCAAAAAACCTCGGAATAAAAACTGCTTTAGTTACTGCTTCAAATAGAGTTTTGGCGGATGCACTTCTAGTTAATAATTCATTTGAGAATTATTTTGATCTAGTTATAACTTCTGACGATGTTTTAGATACAAAGCCTCATCCTGAACCCTATCTAACTGCTGCAAAACATTTCGGATTGGATGTTTTGGAATGTTTAGCTTTTGAAGATTCAAATACTGGCATAACTAGTTCTTTGGGTGCAGGAATTCCCACAATCGCTCTACCTGATCGAGTTCTCTTGGACTCAAGAAGAGGTATGAAAATTTTGAGTGGATTGCAAGGATTGTCTTTAAATGATTTAAGAGTAATTCATCAAGAACTTGTACAAGAATGGAAAAGTATTTAATTAAAAGCTGGACAAATTTTTTTAAAATAACAATAATCGCATAATTTAGAAGTCTTTGGTAGAAACAGGTTCTGATTCAAATTAAATTTAATATCGTTTGCAAGTGAGACTATTTTTTGCTCAGTTATTTGCAAATCGGTATCTGTAGGTTCATAGCTAAGAATATTTGAGTCTTTCAAATACAACAACCTTAATTGCTTAGCTAATTTACCGGTATTCTTGAAAATTACTAAAGCATAAAATTTCAATTGAAAAAGCACTTTTGATTCAAAATTTTGATTAGGTGATTTACCAGTTTTGTAATCATTTATACGTATCCATCCTTGTGGTGAAACGTCAATTCGATCGACATAACCTTTTAAATGTATTTCTTCAGTTAAAGTGTGTTCAATCAATTCTTCAGTAGAATTAGGTTCTATCCTTGCTGGATCCTCAATTTGAAAATAATTTGCTACAAGTAATTTGATTTCATCTGACAAAACGTCAATTTTAGATTTATCAACTTGGATTGGAGTCTCAATTGGAAATTTTGCTTCTAAGTCTATTGCGCAGTAATTATTAGGATCTTCCTGTAGCAATTTATTAATATAACTAACAATATCTTTGATAGCCCAATCAAATGATCTTTTAGATTTTTCAAGTTTATAAAGATCTTCAAGTATTAGATGGACAATTGATCCTCTTAAAGCATCGATTCCAGGACGTTCAGGAAATTTATCAATGGCACGAAATTTATAGAGTTGTGGACATTGTTGAAAATCCGAAATTCTTGAAGGAGATAGCGACAATATTGTTTTTTCCATGTTTACACCTTAGGGCAAAGAACTGACAAAGCGATATTTATCTAGAATTAATAATCATGTCACTTGAATTTGGAAGCTTAGTTATTCTGTCCGATCAAAAAGGTCGAAATCACACTCTTTTACTCGAGGAAGGTAAACAATTTTTCACAACACATGGCTCGATTAATCATGATGAAATAAAGAATTTAGGTGAAGGAAGTGTTGTTTCTAGTACTAATGGAATGCAATACACAATTTTTTCACCATCCTTACAAGATTATGTTGTAAATATGCCACGAGGCGCAGCAGTAATTTATCCTAAAGATGCTGCTCAAATTATTGAGTTAGCTGATATTAAAAATGGTTCAAAAGTCCTTGAAGCAGGAGTTGGTTCTGGTTCTTTGTCACTTCATATTCTTAAAACTATTGGAGAAGAAGGAATATTGAATTCTTGTGAAATAAATGAAGATTTTATTAACGTAGCAAAAAAGAATGTTTTAAAGTTTTTAAAAATACTTCCAAGTAATTGGAATGTTTATCTAAATGATGTTAAAGATTTCAAAAGTAAAATTATTTATGATTCAATAATTCTGGATCTATTAAATCCTTGGGATATGGTTGATAATGTTTATTCAATGCTCAAACCTGGTGGACATTTTGTTTGCTATGTTGCCACAACTACTCAGATGTCGAAATTGGTTGAAACACTCAAGCTCGAAGGTCACTGGTCTGACCCAATCGCTTCAGAAACCATGTATAGAGAATGGCATCTTCAAGGGCTATCGGTTAGACCAAAACATAAAATGAATGGGCATACTGGTTTTTTAGTTCACACCAGAAGAATGGCTGATGGTTTTAAATTCCCTGTAAAGAGACAGAAACCTGCAAAAGGGGCTTACGGAGTCGACTACGAGTCACCAAGCAAATAAAGACATAAAACTTGTTGGTTACAATTAGAGTAAACCTTGGAGGATAAATTGTCTGAAACTCAAAAAACTTCCTCCAATGAAGAATTTGAAAAACTCATTAATGATCTTAAATTTAAAAATCAAGAACTAACTAATTTACTTAGTGAAGCTAGAAATCAATTATTCAACTTAAAAGAACAAGTGGAGCAACTCGGAGCTCCTCCTTCTGGCTTTGGAATATTTTTAGAGATGCATGAAAAAGATGCAGATGTACTAATCAATGGACGAAAAATGCGTGTAACAATCTCACCTGAAATCGAAAAAAAGAATCTACATCCAGGTAGGGAAGTTGTACTCAATGATTCTATGAATATTATTTCTGTACATGGATTTGAAAATGCCGGTGAACTTGTTACTTTAAAAAGTGTTTTAGAAGATGATAATAGAGCCGTAGTTATAGGCCGTGCAGATGAAGAAAAAGTCGTTCGAATAGCAGAATCCCTTAATTCAACCGAAATTAAAGTAGGTGATTCATTAATTCTTGACAACAAGAGTGGATTTATTTATGAAAAGATTCCAAAAAGTGAAGTTGAGGAATTAGTTTTAGAAGAAGTTCCTGATGTAGATTATGAAGATATTGGAGGTCTGGGAAGTCAAATTGAACAAATAAGAGACGCTGTTGAACTTCCATTTCTTCATAAAGACCTATATACAGAACACCAATTAAGAGCCCCTAAGGGAATTCTCTTATACGGACCTCCAGGATGTGGAAAAACATTAATAGCTAAAGCAGTAGCTAATTCTCTTGCAAAGAAAGTATCTGAAAATTTTCAAAGCAGTTCCGCTCGATCCTTCTTCTTAAACATTAAAGGACCGGAATTATTAAATAAATATGTGGGAGAAACTGAAAGACATATTAGATTAATTTTTCAAAGAGCAAGAGATAAAGCAAGTGAAGGTTATCCTGTAATTGTTTTTTTTGATGAGATGGATTCGCTTTTCAAAACTAGAGGAAGTGGTGTATCAAGTGATGTTGAAAATACCATTGTTCCGCAATTATTAAGTGAAATTGATGGTGTTGAAGGTTTAGAAAATGTAATCGTTATCGGAGCATCAAACAGAGAGGACATGATTGATCCCGCCATTTTAAGACCTGGAAGATTAGACGTAAAAATTAAAATAGAAAGACCAGATGCACAAGGTGCTGCTGAAATTCTTTCCAAGTATTTAACCCCAGATTTACCATTAAATGAGGACGATTTAAGGCAACATAACGGAGATAAATATCAAACTGTGAAATCAATGATTCAAAGAGCAGTTGAAAGAATGTTCAATGAATCTGATGAAAATAGATTCATAGAAGTAACTTATGCAAATGGGGATAAAGAGGTTCTATATTTCAAAGATTTTGCAAGTGGAGCGATGCTAGAAAATATTGTGTCAAGAGCAAAGAAAAACGCAATAAAAGAATTTTTAAGAAATAACAAAAAAGGAATTAGAGTCGAACATATTTTGAGTGCTTGTCAGGAAGAATTTAGAGAAAATGAAGACTTACCTAATTCAACAAATCCTGATGATTGGGCCAGAATATCTGGTAAAAAAGGTGAAAGAATTGTATTTTTAAGAACCTTAATACAAAGTAAACAAGGTGAAGAACCTGGTAGATCAATTGAAACAATAGGTTCTACAGGTCAATATCTATAAATTTAATTAACCATGCAATTTAAAAGAATCATGGGACTTGAAAATGAATACGGGATATCAAGTCTTCTAGGAACTGACCCTATTACTTTGTCCACCCGATTAGTGCATGCTTACGCTAGATATTTATATCCAGAGAGAAATATCAGATGGGATTATGACTTAGAAAATCCTCTAAGGGATGCAAGAGGATTTGATTTAACTAGATCCGAAGTTGATCCATCGCTTTTGACTGATGACGATCAAACAATTGCCAATATTGTTATTCATAATGGGGCAAGGTTCTATGTTGATCATGCACATCCTGAGTATTCAGCTCCAGAGACAACAAATGCTTTTGACGCGGTGAAATGGGATCTTGCCGGAGATAAAGTCTTGAAAAAAGCTATTGAATTAGATAAAGAAATAAATCCAAATGATCCAATTCGAATATTTAAAAATAATGTCGATAACAAAGGTGCTTCATACGGAACGCACGAAAATTATCTAATGAAACGATCAACTGACTTCAATAAAATAATTTATTTTCTTACTCCGTTTTTAGTGACCAGACAAATTTTTACAGGCGCAGGAAGAGTTGGCATAGGTCAGATTCCTCAAAATGATTCATTTCAAATTAGTCAAAGAGCCGATTATATTGAAACTTTAGTCGGATTAGAAACAACTTTAAGAAGACCAATAATAAATACAAGAGATGAACCTCATGCAGATTCATCAAAATATCGAAGATTACATTTGATTATTGGTGATGCAAATAGGTGTGATTTTGCAAATATACTAAAGATTGGAACAACAGATTTAGTTTTAACAATGATTGAAGAAGATTATTTAAACAATTTAGATTGCGATTTAGTTGATCCACTTCAGAGTTTAAAAGATGTTTCACAAAATTTAACACTAGACAAAAAACTTCGATTAACTTCTGGAAAGCATATAACTTCTATTGAAATGCAATATTATTATTTAACAAAAGCAATTGAGTTCAATAAAAATATTGCCAAATCAAAATATTTTGATGAAATAATCGAAATGTGGAAATCAACTTTGAGCGCCCTAGAAAATGATGCATCTAAATTAATAGGAAAGATTGATTGGCTAACGAAAAAATATTTGATCGACAAAATAAATCAAGAATCAAAGTCTAATTTAACTGATGTGATAAAGTCTATTGATATTCAGTATTCTGAATTAACAAGTCAAGAAAATATCTTCAAAATATTGATCAAAAATAATATTGTTAAAACTCTCCATGACGAAAGTGAAATTGAATATTGTGAACTAAATCCACCTAACTCATCAAGAGCATATTTCAGGGCAAATATGTTAAAAAAATACCCGAGTTTTATTTCTGCTGCATCCTGGGACAATGTGATTCTAGATTTGGATCCAAACAAATCACTTATGAGAATTCCTACTACAGATCCATACGGTTTTAATTTTGAAAGCCACTCCGAAATTTTCAACAATGCGAGCAGTATTCAAGACTTGGTGAGCGTTTTATCTAGTCACGACGCCCATCGGTAATATTTGTAAAAAGGAGTTATTTTGTCTGAGCAGATAAAGAAAATTAACGGTCCTAATGATCCTGTCGATTCAGACAGCGAGGTCGTTTTTAATTCTCCCAATACCAAAGATATAGATTCTGTTTTAGAAGAAATTGATGCTGTTTTAGAAAAAAATGCTGAAGAATTCGTAAAAGGTTTTATTCAAAAAGGTGGCCAATAAATGGCTTTTGACTTTACTAGTTCTTTTTCAGAGTATTTAAGAGAAAAAAAATATCTAAATGGAGATTTGCTCAAGAATTCTGATAATCAACCACCACAAGCTACAACAATTGTTGCCATAGTTTATAAAGATGGCGTTTTGATGGCGGGGGATCGTAGAGCAACAATTGGAAACCTTGTGGCTCAAAATGATATTGAAAAAGTTTTTCCTGCCGATAATGAGTCAATTATTGGTATAGCAGGAAGCGCTGGAATTGCATTAGAACTTGTGAAACTTTTTCAAGTCGAGTTAGAGCATTATGAAAAAATTGAGGGAACTCAACTTTCCGTTGTTGGTAAGGCAAATAGGCTTAGTGTTTTACTACGTGGCAATTTAGGTTTGGCATTTCAAGGGCTTGCAGCAATACCTTTATTTGCTGCGTTCGATAAAGACCAAAATAAAGGCAGAGTATTTTCATACGATGTAACAGGTGGACGGTATGAAGAACATGATTACTATGCAGTGGGTTCTGGATCTATATTCGCAAAATCTTCGTTAAAAAAGATGTATTCAGAAAACTTGGACGAACTTACGTCTATAAGAATTTCTCTAGAATCACTTTACGATGCTGCTGAAGAAGACTCGGCAACAGCCGGTATCGACTTAACTCGAGAAATTTATCCTGTTGTCTCAATTGTAAATGCAAAAGGATATAAAAGAATAAACGATTCAAAGTTAAATGAGATAGCAACTAAAATATTTAGCGAAAGAAAAAATAGACCAGATGGACCTATAGCGAGGATGTCATGACAGTCCCGTTTTATGTATCACCTGAACAAATTACAAGAGATAAAGCAGATTTTGCTAGAAAAGGTATCGCCAGAGGAAAAAGTGTTGTTTTAATCCAAGCAAAAGATGCAATTGTTTTTGTTGCCGAAAATCCATCTAAAGCGCTTCATAAAATTAGTGAAATTTACGATCGAATTGGTTTTGCAGCAGTAGGTAAATATAACGAATTTGAAAATCTGCGAGTGTCTGGAATTAGATTTGCAGACCTTAGAGGTTATGCATACGACAGAAGTGATGTTTCAGCTAGAAGTCTTGCAAATGCTTACGCTCAAACTTTAGGAACTGTGTTTACCGATGCACTGAAACCATTGGAAGTTGAATTGTTAGTTGCTGAAATTGGAAATGAAATGGAAAATGATGAAATATATCGCTTAACATTCGATGGATCAGTTGTTGATGAGAAGAATTTCGTAGCAATAGGCGGTGATAGCGAAAAGATCAACGAGTTACTTAAAAGTAGTTGGAAAGCTGATATTCAATCACAGGAAGCCATTAAGTTGTCATTGAAGATATTAAATGAAGCATCAACATCAGATAAAAAGATTACGAATGAATCCATTGAGGTAGCAATACTTGAGAGAAAAAAGATAGGGCGAAAATTTGTAAGATTGAATCAAAGTGAATTGAGTCAGATTCTTTCCTAACATGGTTAATAAACGAATCCTTGGTTTAGAAACCGAATATGGTGTCACTTGTGTAGTAGATGGTCAAAGAAGATTGTCTCCAGACGAAGTTGCCAGATATTTATTTCGTCGAGTTGTTGCATGGGGCAGGTCCTCAAATGTTTTCCTTCCCAATGGCGGAAGACTTTATTTAGACGTAGGTTCTCATCCCGAATATGCCACTGCTGAATG
>JBEAYY010000081.1:0-2689 GCA_041170365.1 Actinomycetota bacterium | reverse complement strand
ATTTAGGCCAAACCCCTCTAAAATCCTCAAGAATCTCCCTAGTATTTTAAAAATCCCTTTAGTATAATTTTCCTCATATTTAATTCATTGGGGGTCAAATAATGTCCAAAGTTGCTTTAGTTACAGGTGGCACAAGAGGAATCGGCGCTGCAATTGCAAAAAAATTAAAAGAGGATGGTTTTAAAGTTGTTTGCACTTATGTTGGCAGAGATGAACCGGCTCAAGAATTTAACAAACAAACTGGAATAGAAGTTTTCAAATTTGATGTGGCTTATTTTGAAAGCTGCAAATCTGCAATTGTTGAAATTGAAAAAAAATATGGCGATGTAGAAATTGTAATTAATAACGCCGGAATAACTAAAGATCGTTTCTTACATAAAATGGCACCAGAGGAGTGGAATGCAGTTATAAATACAAATCTAAATTCTCTTTTTAATATTTGTAGAAATGTAATTGAAAAAATGCGAGCTAAAAATTTTGGTAGAATTGTATCTCTAAGTTCAATCAATGGATTAAAAGGACAGGTTGGACAAACAAACTATTCAGCTGCAAAAGCCGGCATCATTGGTTTTTCAAAAGCACTAGCATTAGAAAATGCAAATAAAGGAGTAACAGTTAATGTTATAGCGCCAGGTTACGTAGGCACTGACATGGTTAAAAAAATTGATCCTACAATTTTAAAGGGAATCGTTTCTCAAATTCCAACTGGAAGATTAGCGGAGCCTACAGAAATTGCCGCCTTGGCAAGTTATTTAGTTAGTGATAAAGCAGGCTTCATTACAGGCGCTACCTTTTCAATTAATGGTGGCCAGTACATGCAGTAACAATAAAAAGGAAAAAATAAATACAATGAGTGATAACGATATAGTCATAACGAGTGCGGTGCGTACAGCGGTTGGTTCTTTTGGAGGATCATTGTCATCTTTAACAGCTCCACAATTAGGTGCTCACGTAATTAAAAAATCTATAGAAAATTCTGAAATTAAACCTGAAGACGTTGATATGGTCTACATGGGACAAGTTTTAACAGCAGGGGCTGGACAAAATCCAGCGCGACAAGCTGCAATTTATGCAGGAATTCCAGCAGATAAAACTGCAACAACAATTAATCAGGTATGTGGCTCTGGACTTGCATCTGTTGCACTGGCTTATAATTCAATCAAGTGTGGCGATGGAAATATTATTATCGCAGGCGGACAAGAAAGCATGAGTAACTCACCTCATTTTATTAATCTTCGAAATGGCATAAAGATGGGCGATGGTAAAATGCAAGACTCAATGATCATCGATGGTCTTTGGGATATTTATAATCAATATCACATGGGTGTTACTGCAGAAAACGTTGCACAAAAATATCAAATTACAAGACAAGACCAAGATGCTTTTGCAGCAGCATCACAAAGAAAAGCAATTGATGCAATTAAAGCAAAAAAATTTAAAGATGAAATTGTACCCATTACTGTAAAGATGAAAAAAGAAGATGTGGTATTTGATAAAGATGAATATCCAAAAGATGGAACAACAGTTGAAAAACTTGCAAACTTAAAACCAGCTTTTAAAAAAGATGGAACGGTGACAGCAGGAAATGCATCAGGAATTAATGATGGTGCCGCTGCACTTTGTTTAATGTCAGGCAAAACTGCAAAAGCTAGAGGCATTGAGCCCCTTGCAAAAATTGTATCATGGGCACAGTGTGGAGTTGATCCAACTATTATGGGAACAGGTCCAATTCCAGCATCAAAACTAGCGCTTAAAAAAGCAGGTTGGGGTGAAGATGAGTTAGATTTAATTGAAGCAAACGAAGCCTTCGCTGCACAAGCAATTGCCGTGAATAAAGAAATGGGTTGGACTATTTATAAAGTAAATGTCAATGGTGGTGCCATTGCAATTGGTCATCCAATTGGTGCATCGGGCGCTAGAATTTTAACAACGTTAATTCATGAAATGATTAAGACTCATTCAAAAAGAGGTCTTGCCACACTTTGTATTGGCGGTGGAATGGGAATTGCGATGTGTATTGAGCGTAATTTTATTGATCATAAATAATCTCGTTCATGGACTTTAAGAATATTAAAGTTAGAAGCGAACAAGCTATTGGCTTTGTTCAAATTGATAGAGTTGTAGATAAAAATTCTTTAAATATTGAAACATCTAAAGAAATTCTACAAGCGCTAACAAATTTTGATCAAGATAGCTCCATTAAATGTATTGCAATTGAAGGTAATCAAAAATTATTTTCACCAGGCGCGGATATTAAAGAATTACAATCTTTAAATAAAAATACCGCAGCTGAGAAAAAGTTATTCGATGCTTTTGATGAAATTTACAATATTAAAAAACCAGTTATTGCATTAGTGGAAGGTTATGCTTTAGGCGGTGGAATGGAACTTGCGCTCATTTGTGATTTTATTATTGCATCGGAGAATGCAAAGTTTGCTCAACCTGAAATAAATTTAGGTTTAATTCCAGGGATTGGCGGAACACAAAGATTAAAGCGATATGCTGGAAAATATAATGCAAATTATCTGTGTATGACAGGAGAGATGATTACAGCGGGGCAAGCTCACAATATAGGAATAGTTAGTGTTGTTTTAAAAGCAGATGAATTTAAAGAAGGTTCAAATAAAATATTAAAATCCATTTCAGAAAAACCACTTTCAAGTTTAGTTGAGATTAAAAGATTAATTAA
>JBEAYY010000080.1:0-3176 GCA_041170365.1 Actinomycetota bacterium | reverse complement strand
CTTTGACTAGAACCTGTAACAACTCTGGTGATTTCTGCCTCCATTTTTTTCTCATCAATTTTAAAAACTAAGACTCGTGGATTTCTATTTCCAGTAGTTCCATTATCAAAAACACTTAACTCACCGTTTTTTAATATTCGTGCATCATGTTGACCCGAAAATAAATTCTTTAAAGAAATGGTGTTATTAAATTGATTTAGTGCACCATATAAATTTTTTACCTTTAAATCCTTGTCAGTTTTTGAATTTCCACCTAGGCGCCAAACAATGGAACCATCTTTCCAGTTAATTTTATGAACTGAATCTAAATGTCTTGAAGAAATATAAACATAATCTCCAACAACCTCTACAGAATTTGTGTGAATAACATCTACAGGCGGGACAGTTGGATTGTAGTAAGCAGATTGATTAACTGAGATTTCTTCTGGTTTGATTAAATCCATGATGGATATTTTTCTTTTTTCAGTTCCGTCAGAATTTAATATAACAATTTCTGAATCTAATAATTCAGTACCTTGAACAATACCAATTGAAGTTAAATCAACGCCACTTCTTCTAGCATATCTAATTCCGACAGCCTCCCCGTTGGGAAGAATTTGTAAATCATGAAAATCTAAAGTTCCCTTACCGTTTTTAACTTTATCTCCTGTATAGGTTTGAGTAATTTTATGACTTTTCAAGTCATAAACCATGTAAAATCCATCTAATGAAGTTCCTAGCGCTGGACTAGTAGAACCTACAAATAAAACTTTTGTGCCATTATCGATTAGTTTTGGATCCCTTAAAAAATTTAATTTTAAATTTGCAATAGGAGTTGAATTTGGTGACAGCCACCAAATAGGTGTACCTAAAGAATCTCGTAAGGTAATTGTGCCACTATATTGAGCATTTATTTGATTAGGTAAAACTAACTCATCCATTAAAACAAATTCTTTTCTTTCACCTTCGGCGTTAGTTAGCTCGATGGGAGAAACTCTTGGTTCAATACAAGTAATAAAATATTTCTTAGTAAAAAAATTCAAATACTTAATTGATACTTGTGTAATTGGTCCATTTGTATTTATTTCATGATTTAATTTTGCGTCAACTTCTACTTCAACTTTGTTGTCAATACACTGACTTGAAAAATAATTTTCAACTTTAGGGTTAAATGCAGGATTTATGTCACTTTTAAATACGATACTTTCACTTGACATAAACTTTTCAGTTCTAAATACAAAAAGACTATATGCAGCAAAAAGCAAAACCGCTAAAGCTGCAAAAATCGAGATCAGTATTTTCTTCATTTGATTAACCAAAACTACCTCAAAACGGACAAAAAATGGGGCATAAAAACTTAAATAATCCTGAGAAAAGTGGGCCCTGTCGGGATCGAACCGACGACCCACAGATTAAAAGTGTGTCTGACGAAGATGAGTCTATGTCAGAGTAGGCCGGTTTAGCCTCGTTTAGCTATTCGTTGAACCCTTTCTAAACGGGTATAGACCTGTTGAGATGTGTTGAGGTTGTACGCAAAATGTACGCATTTTCATTCAAATTTTTAGCACTATTTTTTAAGTAAAATAGTTGTTGATCTTAACTTTTTTATAAATTTGATTTCTAAAAAGATCCTTTATTTAAAGCATGTCGAAAAAATTATGGCTGCACAGATTCAACAAGGCAGACGGTTTCAATTCCATTAAGGCGCTTAGCCGCAGCCGCAAAGGCGGCACTTACTTCAGGTGTTTCAAATTGCGAGTGACACAAGGCTTGACTTGGATTTTTCTTGTAGTCCTTCACCATCATTTCCGCACGTCCAAAACCATCTAGTTTCCAGCGATCATCGTCTCGCCTAAATTCAGGTCCAGTTGTACCGAGTTGATAACCCGGCTCTACTTCTTGACCAACTTCCACTTTAACATTTTCGATGTGATCATAAATGACAATTAAATTAGGGGCATCCGGCATTATCGATATTGCATAATCATCTTGATCAGTCTTTTCAACTGCAATGACTTTTCCTGGAGCTGAAGCAAATACTGGCGTGTCATAACCCTTGAAATAAATTTCGGGATTTGGATTAGTTATTCCAGACGGCAATGTGGAACCAAAAATTAAAAATTTAACAGCTAATTCTGGATTTACATAAGGTACTGACAAAACAAGCTTCGCACTTTCATTTTTGGCCATAGCGGTTTCGTCTTTTACTAATATCAATGCTTTGTTTATTTCTTTGCAAATATAGATAACTCCACCAATATCTTCAGTGACGCCAGGTTCTGAACATTTACCCATGTTTTCAGGAAAATCTTCTGACTGCTGTGAGGAGGTCTCTTCGCTTGCCAAATTTTCAGGAAAATCTTCTGACTGCGTAGAGGTTGCCTCTCCACCCGAACAAGCAGCTAAGGTCAAAACCATGCAAATCATATAGGCACTTAAATGTGACTTCTTCACGTATCAAAATTTATCATTTTTTAATTAGATTTAAAAACTGGAAATGACAGTGGGCCCTGTCGGGATCGAACCGACGACCCACAGATTAAAAGTCTGTTGCTCTACCGACTGAGCTAAAGGCCCGCTTGACTAATGCTAGTCAAATCACTATTGACGAAGGAATCGAGAGTAAGAGTTGAGTTATCTCTCAAGTTTTCCTTGAATGAATAATTCGGTGTTATCTCTTGCGTCTTGATCATTAAATTGGACCGGAGGAGATTTCATCAAATAACTTGATGGAGAAATTAAGGCTCCACCAATTTTTCTATCCTTAGCAATTTTTGCAAGACGTAGGGCATCAATAATTACTCCAGCAGAGTTTGGAGAATCCCAAACTTCTAATTTGTATTCCAAATTAAGTGGCACATCACCAAATGCTCTTCCTTCAAGACGAACATATGCCCATTTGCGATCATCTAGCCAGGAAACATAATCACTTGGTCCGATGTGAACATTTGATTTACCCATATCGTGTTCAACTTGAGAAGTAACAGCTTGAGTTTTTGAAATCTTCTTTGATTCCAAGCGATCTCTTTCCAACATGTTCATAAAATCCATGTTGCCACCAACATTTAGTTGCATTGTGCGATCAAGTTTGACACCACGATCTCCAAAAAGTTTTGCTAAAACTCTATGAGTAATAGTTGCACCAACTTGAGATTTAATATCATCACCAACTATTGGCACACCTGCGTCTCTAAATT
>JBEAYY010000079.1:0-5210 GCA_041170365.1 Actinomycetota bacterium | reverse complement strand
GTTGGATCTTGTCTTGATTTCAAAATGCTTGCCACAATTGCAACCGTAAGTATTAATGCAATAACTCCTAAGCTTATTCCGGTTGGAACTTTAGGGATAGAAGTGTTAATTTCGTGAATATAGGTAAGAATTAGTTTTCCACCAATAAAGACCAAAATTGCGGCCAAACCAATTGATAAATAAATTAATCGATCGAGTAATCCTTTGAGTAAGAAATAAAGTGCTCTTAAACCAAGTAGGGCAAAAGCATTTGCGGCAAATACTAAAAATGGCTCTTGGGTAACACCAAATGTTGCAGGAATGGAATCTAGTGCAAACAGTAGATCAGTTGAGGCAATAGCAATCATCACTAAAAACATTGGAGTAGCAAATCTTTTTCCATCAAGTCTTATAAACAATTTAGTGCCATGATATTCACTAGTTATTGGAGTAAATTTTCTAACTTGTTTTACTAAGAAATTATCATCAGGATTTGGATCTTCATTCCAGTGTCTAAACAATCCAATACCAGTCCAAATCAAAATTGCACCAAAAATAACAAAAGTAAAGGCAAAGGCTGCCAATGCTGCAGCACCTATTGCTATAAAAATTGCTCTGAGTACTAAAGCTAAAATCACCCCAATTAGTAAAACTCTTTGTTGATAAATACTTGGTACCGCAAACTGAGTAAGAATTATGGCGAAAACAAACAAATTATCGACCGATAAAGATTTTTCAACTAAATAAGCTGCAAAATATTCTGTGCCACTTTGACTTCCAAAATCTAACCAAATCCAAACACCAAAAGCTATTGCAACTGCAACATAAAAGATTGACCATGAAGCTGCTTCTTTAAACATCACTTCATGTGGTTTTGCACTGACAGTAAATAAATCAACCAAAATAAGCGCAATAATTGCACCAACTGTTAGAAGCCAGATTGTTAAGGAAATATTCATAGTCTCTTTTCAGTTAATCATAAAAACAAAAAACCCGCCAATTTGAATATTGGCGGGTTTTAAAGATTACTAATTAGTGCTTACTTGAAGAAACAATCTCTTCTTTACCTGGTTCAACTCCAAAACTTTGTGCTTGTTCCAAAGCCTCATGAGCATGATGTTGACCAGCTTGAATTTCCTTAATGGTTGGGATAGGCAAATCACCTTTGGTCCACCAATGACTTAATTTTGCTCTTAATAATTGGCGACGATATTTTGGTGTTTTTATACCATTTTCGTCGTATTTCATTGGGATTTCCCAACGTGGATAGGTTTCTCTAGCAATAAGTGCAGGGATTTCTGCTTCACTTACTGGTTCGTGAACTTCCACAAATCCACCATCTGGAAGTCTTAAAATTCTGCCAGTTTCTTTTCCATGAAGTAATTTGTCTAAATCATTTCTTTGTAATCCAAGACAAATTCTTCTAGTAACAATAAACACGATTGGAGGGACAATAATTAGTGCTGCTCTCATAAACCAAGTAATTGCGTTAATTGACATTTGAAATGTTGTTGCGATGATGTCATTTCCTCCACCAAGCCATAACAAGAGGTAGAAAGATAAAGACATTGTGCCAAGGGCAGTTCTTGTTGGCGCATTTCTTGGTCTATCTAATAAATTATGTTCTCTTTTATCTCCAGTTACCCAGCTTTCAATAAATGGATACAAGGCCATCGCAGTCATCATTAATCCAGGCAAAATTAAAGCTGGTATTAAAACGTTTGGTGAAAATGTCCAAGTGTTAAAAATATTAAATTCAATTGCTGGCATCACACGAAGTGAACCTTCTAGGAATCCAATATAAAAGTCAGGTTGTGAACCAGCCGTTACTTGATCTGGAGTAAATGGGCCATATAACCAAATTGGGTTAATGGTAATTAAAGCACCCATTAAAGTTGTAACACCAAAAACTATAAAGAAGAATCCACCAGCTTTAGCTGTGTATACAGGTAACAATGGATATCCAACAACATTGTTTTCAGTTCTTCCAGGACCTGGATATTGTGTGTGTTTTTGAGTCCACACTAAAAGTAAATGTGCTGTGACTAGCGCCAGAATAATTCCAGGAACCAATAACACGTGAATTGTGTAAAGACGCGGAATAAAGTCAACACCTGGGAATTCTCCGCCGAATAAGAAGTACAAAGCCCATGTTCCAATTACTGGAAGTGCCTGCACAATTCCTGATGCAATTCTTAATCCAATTCCAGATAACAAATCATCTGGCAATGAATAGCCTGCAAAACCTTCTAAAAGACCTAAAGTTAATAACCCAATTCCAAGTAACCAGTTAAATTCTCTTGGTTTTCTATATGCACCGGTAAAGAACACTCTCATCAAGTGCACCATCATTGCTGCTACGAAAAATAGTGCAGCCCAGTGATGAATTTGTCTGATAAGCATTCCCCCACGAACATCAAAAGAAATTTCTAGAGTAGAAGCAAAAGCTTCACTCATTGGCACACCTTTTAATGGGATATATGAACCGTTATAGATAACTTCAGTCATCGATGGTTTGTACCAAAATGTTAAAAACACACCTGTGAGTAAAAGAATGATAAATGAATACAGTGCAATTTCACCAAGCATGAATGACCAGTGGTCAGGAAATACTTTTCTTAAATTTCTTTTTAACGCAGCAGAAAAACCAACTCTGCTATCTACATAGTTATATGCAGCAGGGGTAGATTTACTTTCAGTAGTACTCATGCTCCACGCTCCCAGAAACTTGGTCCAACTGGTTCTTGAAATCCTTGGCGAGCAATTAGATAGCCTTCTTCATCTACCGTAATTGCTAACTGCGGCAATCTTCTTGCTGCAGGTCCAAAAATTGGTTGTCCAGAGTCAGACAGATCGAAAGTCGATTGATGACATGGACACAATAAATTATGGGTCCTTTGTTCATATAGCGCAATTGGACAACCTACGTGGGTACAAATTTTTGAGTAGGCAAGGATTCCTTGATAATCCCAGTCAGGTCCTTGTTGGCTTTTAATATCTTCAGGACGCATGCGAACTAGCAAAATTGCTGATTTTCCTCGTTCATTTAAGGTATGGGTTTCTTCTTGAATTTCTAAAATATTTTCAGGCATTGCTGAAATTAAATTTCCAACTGGAATATCTTCTGGTCTAATTTTTTGATAAGTGATGTCAGTAACAATGTGAAGGCCTTCTTCCCAAGCTGTTTTTCTTAATTCACCTTTTGGAGCCGGACCTAAATCTCGAAGCATTACAACAAATGGAAGAGGGAAAAGTGCAAGTGCACCAAGAAGAGTTCTTCTAACTAATTTTCTAGATCCAATTCCAGATTCTTGAGCACCAATTCTGAAAGCATCTAATGCTTCTTGTTGTACTTCATCACTTGGCTTTATTGGTTTTCTTTCTTGAACCATTTCAACATCCGGCATTAATTTCTTTGCCCAATGAATTGCGCCAATTCCTATAAGAAGAATTGCTAAACCAAAAGAAACACCTAAAACAAGATTTTGCGCACTAGTTACGCCAATTAAATTTACGGCAATCTTTTTTTCTCTAGGAATTGCTACAAATGAAACTAAGAAAACTAATGTGAAAAAACCTGACAAGGCAAACATAGTCGCAACTTGTCGTTCTGCTCTTTTAGCAGCTTTTGGATCAGTATCTGTTCTTCTTAAATAGTGATCAACACCTTTTGCAGGCGTTGGTAATTTTGATGGAACTTCTTTTGTAACTTTTTCTGGTTGTTTTCCTTGATCTGGATCAAAAGTATTATTTAAATCGAAATTATTACTCATCTAACTCGTGCTCCTATCCAAACAGCCACAATAATTAATGCACCAAGTCCAATTGTCCATAAGAACAAACCTTCTGTTACAGGTCCTAATCTTCCTAAATCAACTCCACCAGGATTTTCTGATTTATTTAATTCTTGAATGTAACGAATTATTGCTGCTTTATTTTCTGGAGTTAAAGTTTTCTCACTAAAGATTGGCATTGATTGAGGACCTGTTAACATTGCTTCATAAATTTGTTGAGGAGTTGATTGTCCTAAACTTGGTGCATATTTTCCATTAGTTAACGCACCACCTGATCCTGCAAAGTTATGGCATTGCGCACAATTTGTTCTAAATAATTCTCCACCTTCTGCAACATCAGCATTAACCCAAGCATTTATTTGTTCTTCTGATGGAATTGCTGGACCTGGACCAAATGTTGCAACATATGCAGCTAATGCCAAAGTTTCTTCTTCGTTATAACTTGGTTCTTTGCGCATAACTTGTGCACCTGGTGCCGCCATTGGCATACGACCTGTTGAAACTTGAAAATGTACAGAAGCTGCACCAACTCCAACTAAAGTTGGACCATCACTTGTACCTTGTCCATTTAAACCATGACAAGAAGAACAACCTTCAGCAAATAAAACAGAACCTTTATCTACTAATGTTTCATCTGTTCCAATTCTTGCTTGCGCTGGAGAAACTAAAACATTTACTGCACTAAATACAACAGAAACAAAACCTAGAGCAAAAAATAAAACTAGAAGTGGAGCACTTTTTCGTCTTCTAAATTTTGCTATATATTTCAATTTTTACCTATTTCACCAAATAAATAGTTGCAAATAAGCCGATCCAAACCACATCAACAAAGTGCCAGTAATAAGAAGTAACCACTGCAGATGTTGCTAAGCCATGAGTCATTTTTGGTCTTACATAAGTTCTTGCTAAAACAAATAGGAATGCAACTAAACCACCAGTAACGTGTAATGCGTGAAAACCAGTTGTTAAGTAGAAAACTGATCCAAAAGGTGAAGAGGAAATAGTTAAACCCTCGTGCACTAATTCTGCATATTCAAATGCTTGACCACCAACGAAGAATGCGCCCATTAAAAAAGTAATGATGAACCAAAAACGAAGTCTTTCTCTATCTCCACGTTCTGCTGCAAAAACTCCAAGTTGAGCAGTCACTGAACTTAAAACCAAAATTGTGGTGTTTGCTGCAGAAAAAGGGATATTTAGAATTTCAGTTTCTACTTTCCAAACTTCTGGATTAACTGCACGCAAAGTGAAATACATTGCAAAAAGTGCCGCAAAAAACATCAATTCACTTGATAACCAAACGATGGTTCCAATCGCGGTCATATTTGGGCGATTAATTCTTTGGTTTGTAAACGAAGCCGTGGACATAGTTCCTATTCTGTCACCTAAACGGTGGGGGATTTATGGATGGGCGCGCAATATATGACTAATGTGACA
>JBEAYY010000078.1:0-3823 GCA_041170365.1 Actinomycetota bacterium | reverse complement strand
CTAATTTTCCATTAGACATAACTCCCACTCGATCTGCCATTGCCATTGCTTCTTCTTGATCGTGTGTAACAAACAAAGTAGTTGTTCCTACTTCAATTTGAATTCTTCTAATTTCATCACGTAATTGAGTTCTTACTTTGGCATCTAGTGCTGAAAGTGGCTCATCAAGTAGCAATACTTTTGGTTCAATAGCTAAAGCTCTAGCCAGAGCAACTCTTTGTTGTTGTCCACCTGACATTTGATGAGAAAATCTATTTGCTTGCGTGGAGAGTCCAACCAGCTCTAATAATTCCCCAGCTTTTTTCAATCGAGAATTTGTGTCTTGCCCTCTTACCTTTAATCCAAATGCAACATTTTCTATAGCCGTTAAATTAGGGAAAAGTGAATAAGCTTGAAAAACCATTCCCATTTCTCTTTTATTTGCAGGAATATTTGTTATATCTTTTCCATCAACAGAAATTTTTCCACCATCTGGCATATCCAAACCAGCCAATAATCTAAGAGCAGTTGTTTTTCCACAACCTGATGGACCTAAAAGTGCAACTAATTCACCTTTTTGAATCTGTAAATTAAATCCGTCGAGGGCCGCAACATCGCCAAAATTTCTTTGTAAACCTTGCATATCTACATAATTTTTCTCATTGCTTGTCATTATGAAACTCCTCCGATGTCTATTCGAACTTTTCTTTTTCTATCAAAACTAGAGAGCAACATTAATAACAACCAAACAAAAACTAAACTCATAACACTCAATGCAACTGCACCTTCTGGATCAGACATTCCGACTAGCGCCATCCAAACAGGAAGAGTTGACCATAGAAGCAAATTAGAAATTACAAATTCTCCGAGTACTAAAGCTACTGCTAAAAATATTGCACCATAAATTGAACTTTTGACATTTGGACCAATAATTGAAACCAAAACCTGTCTCCAACTTGCACCTAATCCTCTAGCCGCATCTACTAAAGTTTTCACATCAATTGCATTCAAACCATTATCAAGGGATCTAAAAACGTAGGGCAAAGTTAAAACTGTATAAGCAAATACCAACATATAAACACTATCTTTAAGCCATAAAGGCATGGAACCTAAAAAACCAAGAGCAATAACTACAGGCGGGATGATTAAAGGAAGCAAAGTAATAAATTCAACAACTCTTTTTAATCTCTGTGCCCTGATATGTAACCAGGTAACAGTAGGAAGCATCAGCCCAATAGATACAAGTACAGTAAAAATAGCTAATCTAGCTGAAATCCAAATTGCTTCACCAAAACCTGGATCAGACAGCATTCTTTGATACGCACCTAATGTATAGGTTCCATCGCCTAATTGAATTGAAAACAAAAATGCTGAAAACATTGGAACAACGAAAAATAAAAATCCGGCAATTAACCAAGCATTTAAACCAAAACCTAATCTTGGGGCAACAGTAGATGTTTTAATTTTCATTTTTTGCGCCATTTTGTCGCTCTTCTATCTAAATATGTATAAATAGTCATTGCAATGGCAACTATAACGATCATTTCAAAACCCATTGCGTAACCTACATTGGATTGATCAGCAACGACATCTCCACTGACTAAAGTTCCAACTTGTAAAGGCAGAAGTGGAATAGTTCCTTGTGTTAAAACATTTGCTGTTGCATATGCCGCAAACGCACTAGCAAATAAAAGGAAGAAAGATCCCAAAACTGGAGGAATTAAAATTGGTATGCCAACATATCTCCAATATGAAAATTTACTTGCCCCTAAATTTGCTGCGGCTTCTCTCCATTCATTTTTTATTCCTTCTAAAGCAGGATAAATAACAATTATCATTAATGGAATTTGAAAATATAAATAAACCAGAACTAAACCTGAAAATCCAAAAAGTGTGAATGATCCAGAATAAATATCAATACCTATTTTTTGTAAAGCTAAAGTCACGAGTCCATAATTACCAATTGCAGCTATAAAGAAAAAAGCGAGAGGAACTCCACCGGTATTTGCAAACACGCCACTTGCTGTTGAAACAACTTTTTGTAATTTTTTCATACCTGAAACAAAAACAGCATAAGAAACCATCAATCCAAAAAATACCCCAGTTAATGCAGAGGTAAGACCTAATTTCAAAGAACTTATAAGGCTCAAATAATAAACATCGGTAAACGCTAAAAGGACGTTAGATAAAGTAAATGCGCCTTCATTTGTTTTAAACGCATTTAAGATAACAATTAAAGTCGGGGCTCCAATAAAGAGTGCTGCAAAAACAAAAAATGGAATTAAACCACTGAACTCAAAAAATAGTTGCCTTAATTTATTACTTTTGTCACGATAACGATTGTCGCCACCACTTTGGGTGATGGCGACATCGTTAAGTGACTGATTAATTTCAGTCATTATTTATCAACTAGTTCAACTTGCCCCAGAGCTTGCCTAATTTGGCTGTAGCGTCTGTTTGCTGTTTCAAAGTTGGATAAACAACAGTAACTCCAGCTGGCAACTTAGGTAGACCTGCAACATATTTCTTATTTGCAGTTCCTGCTTTTTGCATCGCATCCAATCTGATTGGACGTGCACCGCCTGCTAGCCATAAGTTTTGTGCTTGATCGCTATATAGATATTCCATCCATAAACGAGCACATGCTGGGTTTGGAGCAGTTTTAACAACTGCTTGTTGGTAGTAACCACCAATTGCAACTTCTGATGGAATTACTTTTTTCCATTTAACTTTTGTACTTGATTTAGCGTACTTATCTTGTAAGTAATCCCAATCAAGAGTTATAGGAGTTTGACCATTAGCAACGGTTGCACTTGATGCTTGAACTGGAAGGAATGTTCCAGCTTTCTTCCAAGCCTTAATTGCATCTACACCGTAGGTAATGTCATCCAAACCTTTTTTGCCACCTGCATATGCATAAGAGATTGCGAACAATCCATTACGTGCTGCTGATGCAGAACTTGGGTTACCGTTTAAAGCAACTTGGTTCTTGTAACGTGGGTTTGCTAAATCTTTAATTGATTTTGGTGCAACCTTAACTTTGTTTGCATCATAACCAATAGCAATCACGCCACCATAGTCTGAATAATAAAGTCCAGTTTTTTCTTTTGCTCCTGCTGGAATGTCATTCCAAGTTGCTACTTTGTAAGGTGCCCAAAGTCCTTCTGCTGCACCTGCAACTGCGAATGGTAAACCAACGTCGACAACATCTGGTGAACGATTAGAACCTTTTAGCTGACGAACAGCTGCGAGTTCTTGCGCACTTGATGCTTCTGGATTTTGGCTATCCAAGTTAACTTCTGGATATTTTCTAATGAAAGTATCAATTACTTCGCCATAGTTTGCCCAGTCGCGAGGCAAAGCTATTACGTTTAATTGACCTTCTTCTTTACATTTTGCTTCTAATCCTGCAAGACCACCAAAGTCTGCAAGAGAAGTTGCGGTACTGCTATCGGCTGCTTGAACTGGCGCCATCATCATTGATGCAACTAATGCAGATGCGATACCAGAAACAAGGAGTCCGGCGCGACGACTAAATTGCACAGCGAACCTCCATTTGGTTTTGGGTACTTCTACCCTTGGGGTAAGAATGCCAGCAAATAATCCAAATTTCTAGTGCCATTCAGAATCAGTTTGAGGATTTCTCCCCACAAACTTATATATAAGTAGTGAAAACAGAATCCACAATTCACACAAATAACAACAGCCCCAAAGCTTTGGGCCTTGGGGCTGTTGAGGAGTTACTTGTTAGTACTTAGAACAAAGTGGTGGTGCTCAAAACCAAACCTACAGTTTCGCCATGTTTTGCGAAGATGTAGAAAAAGGCAAGTGCAGCTCCAGCTAA
>JBEAYY010000077.1:0-3186 GCA_041170365.1 Actinomycetota bacterium | reverse complement strand
CCAAAAACTACTAACCAAAAGCGACATTAGGCATATAGGGTCATGGCATGACCACAAACGGATATTTAACAAAAAAGAGTGTTCGACGAAGTTGGTATTTATATGACTGGGCTAACTCTTCTTTTTCAACAACTGTTATTACTTTATTTCTCGGGCCCTATTTAACTTCAATTGCAGAAAATGCAGCTGATGCATCAGGAATGATTTCTTTGTGGGGCATAAATATGCGTCCTGGTTCTTTATTTCCTTACGTAATTAGTTTTTCAGTTTTTGCTCAAGTATTTGTTTTACCAATTGTGGGAGCAATTGCAGATCGAATTAAAAGTAGAAATGGATTTTTAGCAATTTTTGCTTACCTTGGAGCATTTGCCACAATCTGTTTATATTTTGTGCAAGGTGAAAGATTTGCACTCGGTGCTTTTCTTTTAATTGTTGCAAATATTTCTTTTGGAGCTGCTCTTGTAGTAGCTAACTCTTATATTCCAGATCTTGCATCAGCTGATAAAAGAGATGCGGTTTCATCACGTGGTTGGGCAATGGGTTATGCAGGTGGGGGTTTACTTCTTCTTCTTAATCTTTATCTTTATTCAAGTTATGAATCATTTGGTATCACTGAAGCAGAAGCTGTAAGAATCTCCTTAACTTCAGCAGGTATTTGGTGGGCTCTATTTACCATCGTCACTGTGAGAGGCTTAAGAAGTTTAAATAGAAAAACAGGAGTTGTTGGTACTGAAGCTTTTTCCGTTGGATTTCAAGAATTAAAAACAACTTTAAAAGATTTAAAGAAATACCCTGAGACTTTAAAATTTTTAATTGCTTATCTTTTCTATAATGATGGAATTCAAACAGTTATTGCAATTTCTGGAACGTATGCAATTTTAGAATTAAAACTTGAACAATTATCTTTAGTTTTTGCCATAGTTATTGTTCAAATTACAGCTTTAATTGGTGCTTTACTTTTAGGAAAATTATCTGAAATGTATGGCACAAAGAAAACAATTCTTTTATCCTTATTTATTTGGACGATAATGGTAATAATTACTTATTTTGCTCCAGTAGGACAGGCAAATCCTTACTTTGCAATTGCCGCAGGAATTGGTTTTGTTTTAGGTGGAAGCCAAGCTTTATCTAGATCCTTATATTCTCAAGTAATACCAAGAGCCCAAGAAGCTCAATACTTTTCTTTCTATGAAATAAGTGAAAGAGGAACTAGCTGGCTTGGAACTTTTGCTTTTGGTGTGGCATTTGGCTTAACAGGTTCTTATAGACAAAGTATTTTGTTGATTATTGCTTTCTTTATTATTGGTGGACTTATTTTAATTAAAGTTAATATTCGTCAAGCTATTAAAGAGTCAGGAAATCCTCAACCTAGCAAGGTCTAATGCCTTATTTTCCTAAGGTATTTCTCACCGCTTGAGCAACAGCTGGTGTTACCCCTGGATCAAAAACACTTGGCACAATAAATGAAGCATTTAATTGTTCGTTAGAAACTCGATTAGCAATAGCTTGTGCTGCAGCCATCAAAGTTTCTTCGGTAACATTTTTTGCTTGAGCATCTAGTAAACCTCTAAAAATACCTGGAAAAGCTAACACGTTATTTATTTGATTTGGAAAATCACTTCGTCCAGTTGCCACAACTTTGGCATACTTTCTGGCCAAAATTGGATCTACTTCAGGATTTGGATTAGCAAGGGCAAAAATGATGGCATCTTTGTTCATTTGTTTTAAATCATTCTCGGTCAATATATTTGGAGCGCTTACTCCGATAAATACATCAGCATTTTTTAATGCTTCATTTATTGAACCTGAGAAGTTATTTTTATTGGTATTTTCAATCAACCATTGAACATCTTCACTATCTTTAACACCTTTGTGAATGACTCCTTGATCATTGAAAACCACAAGATCTTTTAAGCCACTTTTAACCAATAATCTGGCAATGGCAGTACCTGCTGCCCCTGCTCCGGTCATGACTAGTTTGATGTCAGAAATCTTTTTATTCACAACCCTTAAAGCATTTGTTAAGGCTGCTAATACGACGATGGCTGTGCCATGTTGATCATCATGAAACACAGGAATGTCTAGTAATTCTCTTAGTCTTTTTTCCACTTCAAAACATCGAGGTGCTGAAATATCTTCTAAATTAATCCCTCCATATACAGGAGCAATTAATTGAACAGTTCTAACTATTTCATCTACATCTTGAGAATCAATACACACAGGCCATGCATCAATATCGGCAAATCTTTTAAATAGGGCTGCTTTTCCTTCCATAACAGGTAATGCTGCAGCTGCACCTAAATTACCTAAACCTAAAACCGCTGATCCATCTGTAACTACTGCTACCGAATTTCTTTTTATCGTTAATCTTCTTAAGTTTGTTGGATCTTCTGCGATTGCTTGAGAAATTCTTGCTACTCCTGGAGTATAGGCACGGGATAAATCATCACGAGTTTTTAAAGGAACTTTAGAATTTACTTCAAGTTTTCCACCTAAATGAATCAAAAATGTTCTATCAGAAAACTTTCTAACTTTTACACCAGGTAATTTTGCTATTGCATCAGTAATTTTTTTAGCATGGTTTTCATCTGTTGCATTACAAGTTACGTCAACAACAATTGAGTTAAAAGTTGATTCAACAACGTCTAGTGCTGTTAAAGCGGCTCCTGCTGCTGATACTGCAGCAGTTAAATCCCCTGTTGAATCAGTGGTTGCAGGAAGTTCTACACGGATTGTGACTGCATAGCCTGGGGATGGAATCGACATAGTTTTACTCTACTGAGCAGTCATTCCACCATCGGCAGAAACAATTGAACCTGTCATAAATGATGATTCATCACTTGCCAGAAATAAAGCTAAGTGTGCAATTTCTATTGGTTCACCAGGTCTTCCGATTGGTTGAAATTTATCAATTTCAGCATAAATTTTGTCCAATCCACCCATCATTTCAGCATGAGCATAATTAATAGGAGTATCAACCCATCCAGGGCAAATTGCATTACATCTAATTCCTTGTTTTGCATAATCAAGAGCAATCCCTTTAGTCAGCATCACCACCCCACCTTTAGATGCAGAATAAACAGTTAAAAATGGTTCAGAAACAATTCCATTGACACTTGAAATATTTACCAACGATCCGTTTTTGTGTTTGAGCATATGTGGGATTGCTGCCCTACAGGTATACAT
>JBEAYY010000076.1:0-12820 GCA_041170365.1 Actinomycetota bacterium | reverse complement strand
ACTAATGAATCTGTGAATTTTCCAGGAAAACGCATCAAGTGATCAGTAGCAATTGAACCCGTGATTGCAATATTTAGTGACACGGGAAGTAAGACTACTAATTAACCGATGAAAAGTGAATTAGTGGAAAGAATCGCCACAGGCACAAGATCCGCCTGCATTTGGATTATCGATTGTGAAACCTTGCTTTTCGATTGTGTCCACAAAATCAATTGTTGCTCCATTTAGATATGGAACACTCATTTTGTCCACGACAACTTTTACACCGTTAAAATCTTGTGTTGCATCGCCTTCAAGAGAACGATCATCAAAAAATAATTGGTATCTCATGCCAGAGCATCCACCAGGTTGCACAGCAATTCTTAATGCAAGATCATCTCTTCCTTCTTGATTAAGAAGAGTTCTTACTTTTGTAGTTGCAACATCTGTTAGCAAAATGCCATTTTGAGTATTAGTGATCTCAGCGCTCATTTTTTAAATTTACCTTTCCTTCTTCTATATATATTGCCACGTTATTTCGACCATGTCCTGCTGACCCGCTCCGCGAGCATGACCAGAGACATAAAAGGATCTTCTGGCAAATCTTGTCCAGGTTCAATGCATCCATAGGCTCCAACAATTCCTGCTGCAGCTAACTCTCTTTTTCCTGCAACTACTTGACCACATAACGCAAGACAAGTTTTGGCAGATTCCATAGCCAGATCAGCAATTCCTGTTATTACTTTTCCTCGTAACGTTTGCCAATCAAGAGAGCCTTCTCCCGTAATAACTAAATCTGAATTTGTGATTTCATTTTTTAAATCAAATGATTCTTCTACTAGTTCTAAGCCACTTACTCTTGTTGCACCAAGTGCCATTAGGGCAAAACCAATTCCACCACCTGCTCCTGCTCCCAGCATTAAAGATGCATCTTTATTGTCTTTTCTTTTTGGAGTCTTCTTTGCCAATGCCTCTAATTTTTTTTCTAATTCCTCTATTAGTTCTTTACTTGCACCTTTTTGTTCACCAAAACCTTTGGCTGCTCCCCTATTTCCAAGAAGTAATACATCAACATCTGTAGCAGCTACTAAATCTATATTTTCTAAATCTTTAGGATTTACAGTTTCTAATATTCCAACGCCACCATCAATAGAAGCTGTTCCTCCAACACCAACAAATATTGATTCGCAACCTTCACTTATTGCTTTGTTTATTAATTCACCAATTCCTTTTGAGGTGTATTTGTCTGGTGTTTTGGGAAATTTTGTTATTAACTGCGGACCAACTATTAAGTGAGATTCAATATAAGCAGTTTTTCCAACAATCAACATCGGTACTTTTATGGCATTTCCTTCCAAATCTGTAACTAAATAAGAAACAAGATTTCCGCCAAAGCCATATGAAATTGCATCCAAAAATCCAGGACCGCCATCACTCATTGGTGCTAAAAAGAAATCGTCTTTACTGGTTTTTTCCCAACCAGTCTTAATAGCTAAAGCAGCTTGAGCCGCAGTAAGAGTGCCGGTGAATGAGTCTGGAGCAATAACGATGCGCACCTCGCAAACTTTAGTAAAGCATGAAAACATATAGATATGGCACCAACTTGGACAGAACCTGCACCAACACCTTTGCTTCATTTATTGGGATCTTTGTCTGATGCAAATACAGAAAAAGGTGTGGAATGCCCTGGCCAATTACCAAATCCATCTTCTCCAGATTTAGTGCAAAGAGCATTAGTTGCCAAAGAAAAATTAGGTGATCGATTATTTATTTTGGGGCATCACTATCAAAGAGATGAAGTAATTCAATTTGCAGACACTACTGGTGATTCTTTTAAGTTAGCTAAAGATGCAGCAGCAAGACCTAATGCAGATTACATAGTTTTTTGTGGAGTTCACTTTATGGCAGAAAGTGCAGATATTTTAACTTCAGATTTACAAAATGTTATTTTGCCAGATTTAGCAGCAGGTTGTTCCATGGCTGATATGGCAGAAATTTCTCAAGTTGAATCGTGTTGGAGTGTTTTAGAAGATTTAGGAATTGCAAATTCCACAATTCCTGTTGTTTACATGAATTCAACTGCTGCAATAAAAGGATTCACTGGAAAAAACGGTGGAACAGTTTGTACATCTTCTAATGCCCAAAAAGCTTTAGAGTGGGCTTTTTCAAAAGGTGAAAGAGTTCTGTTTTTACCTGACCAACATCTTGGTAGAAACACTGCAGTAATGAAATTAGGTTTGAAAAAAGAAGATTGTGTGGTTTTTGATCCGAGAAAACCAAGAGGTGGCCTAACTGATGCGCAATTACATAATGCGCGAATGATTTTATGGAAAGGTCATTGTTCAGTTCATGCTCGTTTTTCACTTAATTCAGTAAATGAAGTGCGACAAAGAGTTAAAGACGTACAAGTAATTGTGCATCCAGAATGTGTAAATGAAGTGGCAGAAGCTGCAGATGTAATTGCCTCAACTGAAGGAATTATTAAAACTATTAAAGCTTCTCCAAGTGGTTCAAAATGGGCCGTTGGAACAGAACTTAATTTAGTAAGACGACTTGCCAAACAATTTCCAGATAAAGAAATTATGTTTCTAGATAAAACAATCTGCTACTGCTCAACTATGAATCGGATAGATTTACCTCACCTTGTGGCAAGTTTAGAAAATCTAGTTGCCGGAAATATTGTTAATCAGATAAAAGTAGATGCCCAAACTAAACAATTTGCCAAAATGGCACTAAACCAAATGCTTGCATTACCTGGGAATTAATAGGTGATAATCTAAAAAAATTATGAAACAAGGACCAACTCCGAAAAGAAAAGAAGCAGAAGCTGCTCGCAAAAAAGCTTTGAAAGTTCCTAAAGACACAAAAGAAGCTAGAAAAGCTGTTCGCGAAAGAACCAGACAACAACGCGCTGAAGTAAGAGTTGCCATGGCTAGAGGCGAAGAATGGGCAATGCCTTTAAGAGATAAAGGTCCAGTTAAAAGACATGTTAGAAACTTAGTTGATTCTCGTTGGCATTTCGGTGAACTATTTTTACCAATTGCAATGGCAGTTCTAGTTTTATCTTTAGTACCAAATCCTCAAGTAGCTCGTTTTGTTTATTTACTATGGCTTCTAATGATGCTTGGCACAATTGTGGATGAAATATTTTTAGGTTTCAAAATTAAAAGAGAAATAAATAAAAATTACTCGGATCCAAAAGAGCGAAAAGGTGCAATCTTTTACGGTCTTATGAGAGCATTGCAACTTAGAATTTTAAGAATTCCAGCCCCAATTGTAAAAATTGGTGGTAAACCTAAAGAGTTTAAATAAGTTATTTACTTATTGGATGAAGGCTCATGTTTTCCATGGCCAAGCTTGTTCCATCCCAAAGTGAAACTTGATCAACTCCACCTCGAAGTAAAACTCTCCAGTTAAGAGTTAACCAATCTTCTGCTTCTGCTCTACTTTTGAATTCTTCGATTACAGCTTCTTTAGGTAAATTTTCTACCGGTTTGCCATCTTTATCTAGATAAACCCAAGTAAATGCCATCTTTGATTTTTCCTTCTTAAAGAAATTAAGTTAGCCCCCGCGACAACTTGTTTCCTTATAGATAAATAGTTTCACGACTCGCTCACATTTGGCAATTGACTAAGGGGTAGGTTTCATGTTGTAGTTCTACCTAGCACGAAAACCTGTTCCTTGTACAAGGGGAAGCTGGTCAAAATCCAGCACTGTCCCGCAACCGTAGGTTCAGAAAAAAGAAGAAAATTCTTTTTTTTGAATAAGTCGGATTACCTAACAAGGAATGAGTCGACCAACGCATCCGTCGAGGAAAACGGGGCAGGCCGGATTGTTTTTCTAGATCCACCTTCCCTTTGTTTCTTTTAGAAGCAAAGGGTTTTGTTTTTCTAGATTTATTTTCTTAAAGCCCGCTCATCTGGTTAATCAACGGTTTAGATCCAGAGGAGAATAAATTGATAAAAGTAAAAAGAAATGTTGCCTTAGTTTTTATTGCAACATTGTTTAGTTCCCTATTTTCAGTAACTTCTGCAAATGCTGCAGATTATCGTTATTGGACTTTTTGGGTAACAACAAGTGATCAATGGTCATTTGCAAATGAAGGTGCTGGCACCTTAAAGGCAACAGATCAAATGGTTACAGGTTGGAAATTTGCAATAACTGGTGCAGATAATGGCACACCACCAAATCAGAGTGCAGTATTTGCTGAACTTTGTCCTGACACATCAGAACAAGCTGGAGTGTTAAGAGTTGCAGTCGTTGTTGATTTCAATGACGCAAGTGTTGCTCCAGAAGGTGAAACTCCACCTTCAGAATCATTAATAAATTGTGTAACTGTTAATGAGGGACAAACTGCTGCAGATGCATTAAACGCAGCAGGATTAGATGTAAGAGCAAATGATGGATTTGTTTGTGGAATTAATGGTTATCCAAAAGAAGAGTGCGGTGTTGAAGTACCTTCAACTGCAACTGAAACAACAGAAGCAGAAACTCAAGCTGATACTCCTGTAGTAATTGCTGAAAATGAAGAAGTTACTGAATCTAGTAACACAGATCTTCAACTAATTGCACTTGCTGCTGTACTAGTTGTTGGTTTAGCAATTGTTCTTCGTATGAGAAAGAAAAAGAACAATTAAAGAAAAAACAAATAGAACTCTTATGCCATCTGCCCCCCGCAGATGGCATAAGCCTTTTGTTTTTTCTGAAATTAGATTTTTGCACTCTGGAGCCTGGTGGCTTTGGGCAATTTTAATGGCAGCAATGGCTGCTGGAACTACAAATCCCATTTATTTATTTTCAATAATATTTGTTGTTTTACTAGTTGTTAGATTTCGAAAAAGTGATGCACCTTGGTCTAAATCAATTAAAGGATTTATTTATGCAGGAATTTTAATAGTTGTAATTAGAACTTCTTTAGTAATTATTACTCCTGATATTTTTGGTGATTATTTGTTATTTACTCTTCCTGAAATACAATTACCAAGTATTTTTGCAGGTATTAAATTAGGTGGTGCAATAAAAGCGAATACTTTGTATTTTGCTTTCAAACAAGGCCTTAGATTTGCCACCATATTGATTTGTATAGGTGCTGCTCAATCCTTAGCTTCTCCTTATCGATTATTAAAATCAGTTCCGGCTGCTCTTTATGAAATTGGATTATCGATCATTGTGGCCATGACTTTTGCTCCACAACTTGCTCAAGATGCTAAGAGAGTTCGCGAAGCACAATTTTTAAGAGGAAGAAAAATAAAGGGAATTAAACCATTTGCTAAAACTATTGTCCCAATTCTAGAAGGAGCAATGGAAAGAGCTTTGAATCTTGCTTCTTCCATGGATTCAAGAGGTTATGGCAGAAAAATACATCAAACTAAAGTTAAGAAAAATATTACAAATATTTTTATGCTTCTTGGCTTACTTGGAATTATTTTTGGTTTATCCGGTTTACTTGGAGTATTTAGTCAAACAAATATTGGATTTTTAAATTTATTTATAGGTTTATTCTTTGCTATTTTTTCACTATGGCTTGCTGGAAAAAATGCATCCAGAACTAAATATCGAGCAGATAAATGGGAAGTTCCAGAAGTCTTAGTAATTTTTAGCGCCATTTTAGGATTAGTAGCACTTAGATTTAGCGAACCAAATGTATTAAATCCTCCAACTAGCCCATTAAGTTTTCCTCAAATCGATTTGGTTTCACTAGCATGTATCTTTTTAGCGTTACTAGCAATTCCCTTTTCTCCAAAGCCGCCTAAATCAACTAAAAATATTAATTTCAATAAAAGCCTTAATTTGAATTTGGAGCAAAAAGCCGCATGATTAATTTTGAGAACGTAACTTTTAAATACAACGAAACAGAATTTCCAATTCTAGAAAATGTTAATTTAACGATTCCAAGTGGAGAACTTGTTCTGGTGGTTGGAAAAACTGGTTCTGGAAAATCAACATTTTTAGGTCTTATAAATGGACTGGTGCCTAATTTTTCTGGCGGAGATTTTTCCGGAGATGTAAAAGTATTTGATAGATCAATAAAAAGTTTTCAACCTAGGGATTTTGCTGATTTAGTAGGAGTGGTTAAACAAGACCCAAGATCTTCTTTTGTAACTGACAATGTAGAAGACGAACTTGCCTACAGCATGGAACAACTTGGTATTCCAAGTAGCACAATGCGAAGAAGAGTTGAAGAAGTTTTAGATTTACTTGGTTTAAATGAATTAAGGGGAAGATCTTTAGCCACACTTTCTGGCGGACAACGTCAACGTGTCGCTATAGCTTCAGTACTAACAACGAATCCAAAAGTTTTAGTTCTAGATGAACCAACCAGTGCACTAGATCCAAGTGCAGCAGAAGAAGTTTTATCAATATTGCAGCGCTTAGTGCACGATTTAGGTTTAACTGTTGTGTTAGCAGAACACAGATTAGAAAGAGTTGTGCAATATGCAGATCGAGTAATAGTTATCGATCAAGAAGCAGAAGTTTATGCAGATCGACCTGTAAATGTTTTTGCCACATCTCAAATTGCTCCACCTGTTGTAGAACTTGGCAGAAACGTTGGATGGAATCCTGTTCCTTTAACCGTAAGAGATGCAAGACGTTTTGCTGATGAACTTAGAGTTCGTCTAGAAAAATCAAAGCCAAGAAACAGAAATAATCCTGCGACCAAAAAAGTAGTTGAAATTGAAAATTTAAGTTTTAATTATCCAAATGTTAGAGCTCTAAGAAATATTAATTTAGAAATTAGTGATGGAGAAATAGTTTGCTTAATGGGTAGAAATGGTTCAGGTAAATCAACTTTGTTAAGCCAAATTGTTGGTCTTTTATCTCCAACATCAGGTTTAGTCAAAGTTTTAAGCACTAAACCTAGTGAACTTTCTGGAATTAATTTAATAAAAAAAGTTGGACTAGTCCCTCAAGAACCAACAGATTTATTACTTTCGGATTCTGTATTAAAAGAATGCCTAGCAAGTGATAAAGATGCCCAAGTAGAAAATGGAACTACTCTAGAAATATTTGAACAACTTATTTCAAATGTTTCAGAAAATACTCACCCCAGAGACTTATCGGAAGGTGAAAAATTATCTTTAGCACTCTCAATTGTTTTAGCAGCAAAACCACCTTTGATTTTGCTTGATGAACCAACAAGAGGTTTGGATTATGCAGCAAAGAAAATTCTTGTTCAAAATCTACAAAAATTAGGTAAAAAGAAGCACACCATAATTCTTGCTACCCATGATGTGGAGTTAGCTGCTGAAGTTGCCACTCGAGTAATTCTTTTGGCAGATGGCGAAATAGTTACGGATGGAGCTGCAAATGAAGTTTTATCAAGTTCTCCTATGTTTTCTCCTCAAGTTTCAAAAGTTATGGCCCCTTCTCATTGGTTAACAGTTTCTGATGTGGTTTATGCGTTGGAAGAATTAAATTGATTAAAAGTAATTATTTAACAAAATTTTCTTTACTTTTAACTTCAACAATTGGCATATTTGCATTCTTTTGGCCATTTATGATGCAAAAAAATTCAATACTTAACAACAATTCAGATAATGCAGGTTTTTTATTATTAATACTTGTCCCACTGGTTTTATTTGTTGCTTTAGCAGATGTTTTACAAGGTGGAATTGATGCAAGATCTTTAGCAATACTAGGAGTGTTAATTGCAGTTGTTGCTGCAGTTAGACCATTAGGTGGTCAAGTTGCAGGTTTAGAACCGGTGTGGGCAATCATCATTATTGGCGGTCGAGCTTTAGGTTCAAGTTTTGGTTTTGTTTTAGGTTCAATTGGCATTCTCGGTTCAGCTGTATTAACAGGAGCAATTGGTCCTTGGCTTCCCTTTCAAATGATTGTTGCTGCATGGGTGGGAGCAATTGCTGGTTTATTACCGAAATTAAAAGGCAATAAAGAAATTGTGATGTTAGTTATTTATGGATTCTTTGTTGGTTTTTTTGCAGGCTTATTACTTAATCTTTGGTTTTGGCCTTTTGCCAATGGTCTTATTCCTGAAATATCTTTTCAACCAGGACTTGGTTTTAATGAGCAATTTTTACGATGGATCAGATTTAGTTTTCTAACCAGTTTTGGCTTTGATTTACCCCGAGGAATATTAACTGCTCTGCTTTTGAGTTTTCTGGCAAAACCTTTATTAAAGGCGATGCGGCGAATGACTAAAAAGGCGAACTTTAATAAGCCTGTATTGTTAAATGCGTGATTAATTCTGTATTAGCGCTTGGTTTTGAATCTGATAAGTTCAACTGGTCTGATATTTCACCGTTAACTCTTGAGCAAAAAGAATTCACTAAAAATTCAGAAACAGATGTAAATAAAGCAATTGATGCAAATATTAGTTTGATTGGTATTTATTTAGGTAATGACATTGTCAAAGCAGCTAGTTTGATTGGAGCTTTTTATAGCATTGATGCAGCTTCTCTTTTAGGTAAATCAAATGTTGGCCAAGATCAAATATGGATTGAAAATGCTACAAAATTAAGAGATAACTTAAGAATCACTAGAAATTTAAAATCAGAGCAAGATCAACTTTTAAGTAGTTCACTTGGTGATACTGCTCTGGATGCTCTTAAATCAATAAATCTAGCGACAGAAAGAAAAACGAGAGTGGTTTTAGTAGGTCCAAGTGCTATATCTCTAGGTTTTCTTGCGATGCGAGGTAATTCAAAAATAAAAGAATATTTATTGATTGCAAATACTCCGCACATTCCAGCAATAGTTGAGGCACATAAATATATGGGATGCAAAATAATTATGAATACAAAAGAAAATATTCATCCCTTAGCAGAACTTGCACTTTCGGTTGGGATTTTAAAAGCTAGCGAACTTTAGAGGATACAAATGGAGGTTTTGCAACTTCAAATTCTGAAGTTCTACCTCTAACATCGACAACTACTTTTTCACCTAAATTAATAGAAGAATCAAGTAATGCAAGAGCAATCCCAGCTTTTAAAGTTGGCGAAAAAGTTCCACTGGTAATTTCACCAATTTCTTTTCCATCTTTCATCACTTTCATATGCCCTCTCGGTATTGCTCTATCAATTGCTTTTAAGCCAAATAATTTTCTTTTTACTCCATCTGCTTTCTCTTTTAATAAAGCATCTTTTCCAATGAAAGATTCTTTATTCAAAATTACTGCCCAATTAAGACCTGCCTCTAAGGGAGAAATGCTTAAAGAAATATCTTGGCCATGCAATGGATAACCCATTTCAGTTCTTAAGGTGTCTCTAGCGCCAAGTCCTACTGGTTTTGCACCATATTTTTCGCCAATTTTTAAAACTTCATCAAAGAATTTTTCTGCATCTTGAGCAGGAATTAAGACTTCCACACCTTTTTCACCTGTGTAACCAGTTCTGCAAACCGTTAATTGAGTCTGATTCCATGAAACATCTTTAAAAGACATGTATTCAAGATCAGTTGGTAAATTCAAATCTTTTAGTAAGTCAAAACTTTTTGGTCCTTGAATAGCAATAATGGCAATATCTTTATGAAGATTTGTAATAACATTGTCTGCTGGAATATTTTCCTTAATTATTTGTAAAACCTTTGTAGCATTTCCAGCATTTGGAATTAATAAAATGTCATTTTCTGCTCTTAAATAGACAATTAAATCATCAACCACGGTTCCTTCTTTTGATAAAAGCATGGAATATTGTGCTTGACCAGGTTTGATCCTATTTATGTCATTAGTTAAAACTTTATTTAAATTCGAAGCAGCATTTGGGCCTTTGATTGTTGCAGTTCCTAAATGTGAAACATCAAAAACTCCAACTGCATCTCTAGTTGCCGTGTGTTCTGTGACAACACCTAAACCTTGATACTCGATTGGCATTTGCCATCCACCAAATGGTGCAAATTTTGCACCCAGCAAAACATGTTTTGCGTTTAACGGTGACTCGATTAGTTTGGCTGCCTCGCTCATAATCAGAAACGCTACTAGGCTATTTCTTATGTCAATTACTCGACTAACAGATTCATACGAAATTAGCGCCAACGAAGTTCTAGTGGTGGGCTTTGCTCAAACTGATTCGGGCTTTGAGCTTTTAGAGTCAGCACTTCCAATGGATCCTTCTTTAAAACTGTCTATAAATCAAGCAATTAAATTAACTAATTTTTCTGGAAAAAAATCTGAAGTTTCTTATTTGACAATTAATTCTGGAGTACTTTGTGTTGGTCTTGGAAAAATTGAAAAAACTGAGCCAATTGATTTAGAAACTTTAAGACGGGCAGCAGGAACTGCTAGTAGAAGTTTAGTTGGTAAAAATTCTGCACTTTTTGCACTTCCAAATAAAAATTTAACTCAAACACATGCAGTTGTCATGGGTGTTGAATTAGGAGCATATAGTTTTCAAGAATTTAAAACTAAAAAAGATGAAAAAAATACCCCGTTACAAGCAGCAAAGATCTTGGTCACGGAAGTAAAAAATAATCAAAAAGTGTTTGAGGAATCCCAGATAATTGCTGAATCTGTTTTAAACGTTAGAAATTTAGTTAATACTCCCCCAAGTCATATGTATCCATCAGTTTTTGCTGATTATGTAAAAAAGAGTTTTAAACGAGGTTCAAAAGTTTCTTTAGAAATTCTTGATGAAAAAATGTTGAAGAAAAAAGGATATGGTGCATTAATTGGTGTAGGTCAAGGGTCAATAAATCCACCAAGATTTGTCAGAGCTACTTATAAAGTTAAAGGAGCAAAATTTCATTTAGCTCTAGTTGGGAAAGGTATTACTTTTGATACCGGTGGAATTTCTTTAAAACCTCCAGCATCCATGCACACCATGAAATGTGACATGGCTGGTGCTGCCACAGTTATTGAAACACTTAGAGCAATTGCCAAATTAGATTTAAAAATTAATGTAACTGCTTATGCTGCATTAGCTGAAAATATGCCTTCTGCTACAGCACAAAGACCAAGTGATGTTGTTACTACTTATTCTGGAAAAACTATCGAAGTTTTAAACACAGATGCTGAAGGAAGATTAGTACTTGCAGATGCACTTGGAAGAGCTCAAGAAGATAAACCAGATTTAATCGTTGATGTTGCAACGTTGACAGGTGCTGCAACTATCGCACTTGGTTCAAGGACTGCAGGAATTATGTCAAATAAAGATGATGCACGTGATCAAGTTTTTGCAAGCGCTAAAGATGCAGGTGAATCAATGTGGCCTATGCAAATACCTGAAGAAATAAGAACCGTACTTGATTCAAAAACTGCAGACATTGCAAATGTTGGTTTTACTCCAAATCCAGCTGGAGGAATGATGTTAGGAGCTGCATTCTTAAAAGAATTTGTTGACGAAAAAACACCATGGGTTCATTTAGATATTGCACCTCCTGCATTTAATGAAGGTGCTGCATATGGATACACAAATTTTGGTGGTACAGGTGTTGGGGTTAGAACTTTAGTTAACCTGGCACAAAAGTTACAAAATCGTTAAATTTCCTCACAAAATTAATATTTTTTGCTCTTATTTTTATAAATGGTAGACTCTTTGTATAACTAGAAATTAGGTGATATTCCTACTTTATTTAAATAAATTATTATTTAAATATTTTTTGTAGTAAATATGTTTTTAGCAAAGCCGCATAAAGAAACTTACAGATTTATTCCAGCAAATCCAAAACCATTAAATTCAACTAAAGTTGCAAGTTTACTTGATAATGAATGGTTGAATTTTAAATTAAGAACTGGAATTTCAGAAAAAGAATCATATTTAGCTTCAAAAGTAACTCCACTCGGTGTTGCTTCCAGTTTTCAACATTGGGCTCCATATCCAATTTCAATTGCCAGTGCAAATGGTGCCTGGATGCAAGATGTTGATGGTAGAAAATTATTAGATTTATCAATGGGTTTTGGTGCAGTACTTGCGGGCCATCTTCATCCAGTTGTAGTTAATGAAATCAAAGAATCTTTAAACGATGGAATGCTTTTTGTAACTCCATCTCCAATAACTCGCGATGCTGCCGAAAGAATCTGTAACCGATTTGGAATCGACATGGTCAGATTCACAAATTCAGGAACTGAGTCAACCATGTATGCCACAAGACTTGCCAAAGTCTTTTCAGGCAAAAATGCCATAGTCAAAGTCGAAGGTGGTTACCACGGAAGCTTTGATCCTTTGATGGTTTCTGCGAAACCAACACTGAAGGATGCAGGAGATGAAAACCATCCCAATTCTGTTGCCCAAGCAGGAACAGAACCTGGTCAAGTTTTTGTAGTTCCTTACAACAATTTGGAAAGTTTAGAGAAGGTTTTCCGTGAGCATCACTCAGAAATAGCCTGCTTCATACTTGAACCAGTTTTGGAAAACATAGCAATTGTGCTTCCAGATGAAGGTTATTTAGAGAAGGTTCGACAACTTTGCGATCAATACAACATTGTTCTCATTTTTGATGAAGTTAAAACTGGTCTAACTGCTGGACACCAAGGTGCTGCTCAAAGACTTAAAGTCAAACCAGACTTGATCACTATTGCTAAATCAATAGGTGGTGGAGTTCCAGTTGCTGCTTTTGGTGGCAAAAAAGAAATCATGGAATCGATTACAAATGGCAACATGGCCCACTTTGGAACCTTTAACGGAAATCCTTTAGCAATGGCAGGAATCAGAGCCATGGATGCAATTGCAACCAAGAAAAATCTTGACAAGGCAGAGAAATTAAACTTGCAAGCTTTAACTCGAATCACAGAAATCATTGAAGAATATGAATTACCTGCTCACACAGTTGGTTTTGGAGTTAAAGGTTGTGTCACTTGGGCAACAACACCGGTAAGAAATTATCGAGACTATAAAGCCACAGATTTTCAAGTAGCAGAGTTTTCATGGCTATGGTCACTAAACAGAG
>JBEAYY010000075.1:0-6389 GCA_041170365.1 Actinomycetota bacterium | reverse complement strand
TTTATGGCTATGAAAAATGAAGTTAGTTATGCCTCAAGTAAAGCTGGTTTAGCAGGATTAACTAGATCTTTAGCACTTGATTTTGCTAAAGATAATATTTTGGTAAATGCCATTGCACCAGGATGGATTCAAACAGAATCACAAACTGAAAATGAAAAATTAGCAGGTTTAAATACTCCTTTAAAAAGATCTGCAAAACCTGAAGAAATTGCATCCTTTGTTGGATATTTAGCAAGTGATGAAGCGGGTTATATGACTGGTCAAGTTATTGCTGTTGATGGTGGGAATTCAATTCAAGAAGAGCGATAGTTTTTCCTCTACATTTAAGACGCAATTTCTCTTTTGTTAACCATTTGTTTACCTAACTTTCTTATGTTTGCCTTAAGGAAAATAGGGAAAGTAAAGACGGGGACAAATGAGAAAGAAGACCACGAGGGTCTTAGTTGCAGCAGTAGCAGCTTCACTATTTTTAACAGCCTGTTCAGGGGCAAGTGAAGAATCAGCAAGTTCAGAAGAAGTTTTAACAGGAAGTATAGAAATCGATGGATCTTCCACAGTTGGTCCACTTACAGATGCAATTGCAGAAGAATACGCAGATGTTCAACCTGATGTGACAGTTAATTTGTCAATTTCAGGAACTGGTGGCGGTTTTGAAAGATTTTGTGAAACTGGAGATACACAATTTTCAAATGCTTCAAGACCAATCAAAGATGAAGAAGCAGAAAAATGCAAAGCAAATGGAATTGAATTCACAGAAATTCGTGTAGGAACCGATGCTTTAACAATGGTTACTTCTGTTGATACTCCAGCAGAAATCAAATGTTTAACCAAAGATGAAGTAATCGCTGTGTGGGGACCAGATGCAAAAAAGAATTGGAAAGATGTAAATCCAGCTTTTCCAGATCTTGAAATCCAAGTATTTGCACCAGGTGCAGATTCTGGAACCTATGACTTTTTAAATGGCGATGTTCTAAAAATTGAACAACCAAGACAGGATTACAACGCTAGCGAAGATGACAACATCATCGCCCAAGGAATTCAAGGAACAAAAGGTTCATGGGGATTTTTTGGTTATGCCTACTACAAAAACTCTGGCGGTAAAGAAAGAGCAATCGAATATAACGCTGGAGAAGGTTGTGTAGGTCCAAGTGTTGAAACAGCACAAAATGACACTTACAAATTAACAAGACCTTTGTATGTGTATGTAAGAAACGATGCATTGGCACGACCAGAAGTTGCAGACTTTGCTCGTTTCTACTTAGAAACAGTTAACTCAGTAATTGATGAAGTTGGATATATCGAAGCTCCAGCAGATTCAATTGCTAGTGCTAAATCAGCTTTAGAACAGGCAGTAACTAACGCTGGTTAAATAAAAAACTTAGGGCAGAAGTTAAATTCCCTATCTTCTGCCCTAAACCTAAAACGGGGAAAGGGGAAATAAAAATTAATAAAGTTGGTTCTTTAACTAAAACCAATAATCGTATTGGTGAAAAAATAATTCATAAAATTCTTTTCATTTGTGGTGCTATTTCGATTCTTACTACTTTGGCAATTCTTTATGTTCTAATCAGTGAAGGTTTACATTTTTTTGCTCAAGTTTCAATTACAGAATTTCTCACCGATACTGCTTGGAGACCATTTGGATCAACTGAAAGTGAAGCTTTTCGAATTGGTATTTGGCCACTAATTAACGGCACATTATTAGTAACTTTTATTGCTCTTATTGTGGCAGTTCCTCTAGGACTTGCCTCTGCCATCTATTTAGCAGAATATGCCTCAAAAAGAATTAGAAGCAAAGTAAAACCAGCGCTTGAAATATTGGCAGGAATTCCAACTGTTGTTCTTGGTTATTTTGCCCTAACACTTGTAACACCATTTTTAAGAAATATATTCTCTACAGATTTAATCGATATCTTCAATGCCTTAAGTGCAGGAATAGTTGTAGGAGTAATGATCGTTCCTACAGTTGCATCTTTAAGTGAAGATGCAATGAGTGCTGTTCCTCAATCTTTAAGAAATGCCTCCCTTGGTTTAGGGGTTACAAAGTCTGCCACAGTATTAAAAGTTGTTTTTCCCGCAGCACTTTCTGGAATTATTTCTTCAATTATTTTGGCCATGGGTAGAGCAATTGGTGAAACCATGATCGTTTCAATTGCTGCAGGAAATTTACCAGCGATGACTTTAAATCCAGGTGATCAAGTTCAAACTATGACTGGTTATATCGTCCAAGCAGTTGGTGGAGAAGCACATCGTGGTTCTTTAACTTATAACTCAATATTTGCAGTTGGAATTGTTCTTTTTGCCATGACTTTTGCACTAAATCTTTTAGCAAATTATTTCACCAAGAAATTTAGAGAGGTGTATGCATGAAATTACTATCTTCTCCTCTTTCTACAACAACAGAAATTGCTAATGCATTAAAATCTTCAAAGTCTAGAAATCTAAAAGAAAGATTATTTCAATCCTTTCTTTTACTATCCACATTGATTGCATTATTAATTTTGATTGTTTTGCTAGTTGATATTATGTATCAAGGTTTTGGCAGACTTAATTTAGATTTCTTAACCGATTACACCTCAAGAAGAGCTTCAAGAACTGGTATTAGAACTGGTTTAACAGGAACTCTTTCTTTAATGGTTTTAGTTGCAATAATTTCTTTTCCAATTGGTGTAGGTGCAGCAATTTATTTGGAATGTTTTGCGCCAAAAAATTGGTTTACTAAATTTATGCAAGTAAATATTGCAAATCTTGCAGGGGTTCCTTCTGTTGTTTATGGTTTATTAGCAGCTGCTCTATTTGCCTACATTTTAAATTTTGGTAGAAGTCTTTTAACTGGAGCTCTTGCATTAGTTTTGCTTATATTGCCGGTAATTATTGTGGCAGGAAGAGAAGCAATAAAAGCAGTTTCTCCTTCCATTTATCAAGGAGCACTTGCATTAGGTGCAACTCCTTGGCAAGCCGTTTATAAACAAGTTTTGCCAGTTGCAATGCCAGGAATTTTGACCGGCACAATTCTTGCTTTATCAAGAGCAATTGGTGAAGCAGCCCCAATTCTTGTTGCAGGCGCAGTGTTTTCTCGCCGTGCCGATAATGAACCTTGGAATATTTTTGAACCATTTGGAGCATTACCTGTGCAAATTTTTGATTTTGTGAAAAGACCACAACCTGAATTTCAAATCGAAGTAGCAGCTGCAGGAATCATCGTGATGCTAGTTGTGCTTTTGATTATGAATTCAGCCGCAATCATTTTAAGAAACAGATACAGCAAATAAAGGGGAATAAATATGTCACAAGCACTAACAGAAATAACACTAAGCAAAGAAGAGGAGAGTTTTATGACACAAGCAGATAAGGGTGTACAAGAAACTGTGTTTTCTTTGCAAGATGTGGGCATTAAATATGGAGACTTTAGAGCAGTAAGTCATGTAGATATGGAAATCAGTAAAAATCAAGTCACAGCATTTATTGGACCTTCAGGGTGTGGTAAATCTACCCTTTTAAGAGCCTTCAACAGAATGAATGATCTGATTTTAAATTCAACTATAAATGGAACAATTACTTATCACGGCAAAAATATTTATGATGCCGATGTAGATCCTGTAGAAGTTAGAAGAAGAATCGGGATGGTTTTTCAACAACCAAATCCTTTTCCTAAATCAATTTATGAAAACGTGGCCTTTGGTCCAAGAAATCATGGAGTAAAAGAAAACTTAGATGAATTAGTAGAAAATTCTTTAAAAAGAGCAGCTCTATGGGATGAAGTAAAAGATAAATTAAATTCTCCTGCGTTGTCTTTATCAGGGGGTCAACAACAAAGACTCTGTATTGCAAGAGCAATAGCTGTTGAACCTGATGTGATTTTGATGGATGAACCAGCTTCTGCCCTTGATCCAATTGCAACCTTAAAGATTGAACATTTAATGAGAGATTTAGCGACTCATTACACAATCATTGTGGTTACCCACAATATGCAACAAGCTTTAAGAGTTTCAGATAAGACAGCATTCTTTAATTTAGAAGTTGATGAAAACAAAGGCACCAGAACTGGAGTTTTGGTGGAATATGGACCAACTTCTAAACTATTCACAAATCCTGATAATGAGAAAACAAGTGACTACATTAAAGGAAAATTTGGCTAAAGTTAAGCCTTGAACTAAATGGGTCTTTTTGGTTTGAATAGCCTTGAATCGTGAATAACTTGAATCAAGAACTATTCAGTTTAATCAAAGAATTACCTGGCATTGTGATTCTTTTGAATCAAGATAAAAAGACTCTATATTTTTCAACAGATGCCGCAATCAATGGTTTGGTTAGAGATGATCAAATTGCGGTAAAAGAGTTGGAACAGTTCATTTTCAGTTTAAAACCAAATTTTTTAAGAGCAAATACTCAAATAAATCACAAATCTCTATCGAGCACTTCTCAGCAAAAGCTTGAAATAGGTGCTGTTGAATTAAGTAATAACAATATTTTATTACTTATTGAAGATCTAACTAGTAGTTTAAGAATAGAACAAATTAGAAGAGATTTTATTGCTAATATTTCTCATGAATTAAAAACACCAGTTTCAGCACTAGAGTTGTTGGCAGAGGCAATAAAAGAAGCAGGAAATGATGTTGAGGCAATAAAAAGATTTGCTGAAAAAATCCCCAAAGAAACAAAAAGATTAGCAAGTTTTATTCAAGACATAATTGACTTAACAAAGATTCAATCAGATGATCCTTTAGAGGATGCTGAGGAAATTTCAGTATCTTCAATTGTGGATGAGTCAATAGAGGTAGTCGATAGTATTGCTGCAAAAAATAGAGTTGAAATTAGTGTTGATAACAAATTTAGAGATTTAACCGTACTTGGTGATAAAAAGCAATTAATCACTGCTTTAAAAAATCTTTTAATTAACGCAATTTATCACTCGGGGGATGATCAATTGGTTTCTTTAAAAGTTGAAAAAACTACATATTTTGTAGAAATTAGTGTTAAAGATTCCGGTGAAGGCATAAGCCCAGAAGATCAATTAAGAATATTTGAAAGATTTTATAGAGTTGATTCTGCAAGAACCAGAGAACTTGGTGGTTCAGGTATTGGGCTTTCATTAGTAAAACATATTTGTTCCAACCATGGTGGAAGAGCTTTAGTGGAATCTAAGATTGGAAAAGGTGCCACTTTTACCATGCAATTACCACTTAATATGAGCAGAGAAAACCAGTAAATGACCAAAATACTACTTATCGAAGATGAAGATTCCATTAGAGAATCTGTGTCATACCTATTGCAAAAAGAAGGCTTTGAAGTCATTGAAGAAAACGATGGCTTAAAAGGGGTTGAAAAGTTTGAAAAAGAAAGCGCTGATTTATTACTCCTTGATCTAATGCTTCCAGGATTAGATGGTTTGGAGATTTGTAAAAGAATTAGAAAAACCAGTCAAGTTCCCATAATTATGTTAACTGCTAAAGATACCGAATTAGATAAAGTTCTTGGCCTTGAACTTGGAGCAGATGACTATATAACCAAACCTTTTTCTTCAAGAGAGTTGATCGCTCGAGTAAAAGCAATATTAAGAAGGTTTTCAGAACCAATTGAAAATCCAGAAGTAGTAGAAACTAAAGAAATAAAGATAGATCCTATAAAACATAAAGTATTTGTTAGAGGAGAAGAAATTAAATTACCATTAAAGGAATTTGATTTACTTCACTATTTATCGCAAAATCCTGGAAGAGTTTTAACTAGAGAACAAATTATTGATCGCATTTGGGGACATGATTATTTTGGAGACACTAAAACTTTAGATGTTCATATTAAAAGAATTAGATCAAAGATTGAAAAAAATCCAAATGATCCAAAAATTATTGAGACTATAAGAGGTCTTGGTTATAAGTTTGAGCAATAATGAAAACTATTCTTTTTGTTTGTGTGCATAATGCAGGTCGTTCACAAATTGCTGCAGGATTTATGCAAAGTTTAGGAAAAGAAAAAGTAAAAGTTTTGTCCGCTGGTTCAATGCCCAAAGATCAAATAAATCCTGTAGCAGTTGAAGTTATGAAAGAAGTTGGGATTGATATATCAAATAATCAACCAAAAGTTTTAACCACAGATCAAGTTAAAGAATCAGATGTTGTGATCACCATGGGCTGTGGAGATGCTTGCCCAATATTTCCTGGTAAAAGATATGAAGACTGGCAATTAGAAGATCCTGCAGGAAAAGATTTAGAAACTGTAAGAAAAATCAGAGATGAAATTAAAATACGAGTTGAAAAGCTATTAAACGAATTGAATTAATTATTGAAGAAAAGTAACTTACAGTGGATTTGGTCTATTTCTACTCTGGTGCTTCTAGGTCTATTCCTATTCTCTTTAAAGTCTGATGTTTGGGAAGCTTTCCTATTCTTATT
>JBEAYY010000074.1:0-14377 GCA_041170365.1 Actinomycetota bacterium | reverse complement strand
AAACCAGCAATCATTAAATATCCTCATGTCAATTTAGGTTTAGCGATTGACTTAGCTAAAGAAGATGGAACAAGACAATTACTAGTTCCAAATATTAAAAATGCGGATACTTTAGATTTTGCTCAATTCTGGGCAACTTATGATGACTTAGTTAGAAGAGCAAGAAATGGAAAACTAGTTGTAGAAGATTTCCAAGGAACTACAATTAGTGTTACAAATCCTGGAACGATTGGAACCCAACATTCAGTACCTCGTTTAATGGAAAATCAAGGAGCGATTGTTGGTGTAGGTGCACTTGATTATCCAACAGAGTGGCAAGGTGCAGCACCTGAAACTTTAGCAAGACAAGCAATCAGCAAAGTCATAACTTTAACTTCAACTTATGATCACAGAATTATTCAAGGTGCCCAAAGTGGAGAATTCTTAAGAACCATTAGTGATTTACTTTTAGGAAAACATAATTTCTATGAAGAAATTTTTACTTCACTTGAAGTTCCATACAAGCCATATGTTTGGGCAGTTGATATTGACACCACACATGATGAAGACATAAATAAAGTCGCTCGTGTTCAAGAATTAATTCATTATTATCGCGTGCGCGGACATTTAATTGCAGATACAAATCCACTTGAATATGCACAAAGAACTCATCCAGATTTAAGAATGGTTAATCATGGTTTAAGTGTTTGGGATCTAGAAAGAGAATTTGCTACCGGTGGTTTTGGTGGTTTACCTTTCATGAAATTAAGAGATATTCTCATACGTTTGCAAGATTCCTACACCAGAAGTATTGGAATTGAATACATGCATATTCAATTACCTGAAGAAAGAAAATGGATTCAAGAACGTGTTGAAAAACCTCACGAAAAGATGGATCATTTAGAACAACTAAGAATTCTAAGAAGATTAAATGCAGCAGAAGCTTTTGAAAAGTTTTTACACACCAAATACATTGGTCAAAAAAGATTTTCTCTTGAAGGTAGTGAATCTGCCATTGTGGCTCTTGATTCAATTTTGGTTGAATCTGCCAACGACAACCTTGTTGAAGTAGACATTGCCATGCCCCATCGTGGAAGATTAAATGTTTTGGCAAATATTGCTGGAAAATCATATGAAAGAATTTTTAGAGAATTTGAAGACGTTTCTTCTCCTGGTTTTGTGCAAGGCTCTGGAGATGTCAAATATCACTTAGGTACATATGGAAAATTCACAACTGAAGAAGGTTCCAGTGTCCCGGTTTATTTGGCTGCAAATCCTTCTCATCTTGAAGCAGTTAATCCAGTTTTAGAAGGAATAGTTAGAGCTAAACAAGACAAGCTTGGCAAAGGCCATGATTATCCAATCTTGCCAATTCTGTTACATGGTGATGCCTCATTTGCTGGTCAAGGTGTAGTTCTAGAAACTTTGAACCTGTCACAACTTCGTGCATATAAAACTGGTGGAACGATTCACTTAATTGTTAATAACCAAGTTGGTTTTACAACTTCTCCGCAAGATGGAAGAAGTTCAACCTATGCAAGTGATATGGCAAAAACCATTCAAGCTCCTATTTTTCACGTAAATGGTGATGATCCAGAAGCAGTTTCCTTAGTAGCAAGACTTGCCTATCAATACAGAAAAGAATTCAAAAAAGACGTAGTAATAGACATGATTACTTATAGGCGCCGTGGTCATAATGAAGCGGATGATCCTTCATTAACTCAACCATTGATGTATCAAATAATTGACGAAAAAAGAAGTGTTAGAAAACTTTATACAGAGTCACTAATTGGTAGAGGTGATATTTCCGTTGAGGAAGCAGAAAGTGCTTTAGTAGATTATCAAAACCAATTAGAAAAAGTTTTTGCAGAAACAAAAGATGATTTAAAGAAAACTCAACAAATTCCTGTTGATAATAAACCTGTATTTCCTTCAGAAGTTAATACTGCAATTTCCCTTGAATTAGTTCAAGAAATTGCAAATACTCAAATTAATTTAAGAGAGGGATTTACTCCTCATCCAAGACTTTGGCCACAATTAGAACGTCGTGCTCAAATGATTAAAGATGACAATATTGATTGGGCTATGGGTGAAACTTTGGCAATTGGATCATTATTATCTGAAGGTCATTGGGTAAGACTTGTTGGACAAGATTCACGCCGAGGAACTTTTGGACAAAGACATGGCGTAATTGTTGATTACAAAACTGGTAAAGGTTATAAGCCGTTAAAGAAAATGGCAAAAAAAGATGCCAGATTATTTATTTTTGATTCAGCTTTAACAGAATTTGCTGGCATGGGTTTTGAATACGGATATTCAATTGCTCAACCTAAATCTCTTGTCATGTGGGAAGGCCAATTTGGAGACTTTGCAAATGGTGCTCAAACAATAATTGATGAATTTATTGCTTCTGGTGAACAGAAATGGCAACAAGAATCTGGTCTAGTTTTACTTTTACCGCATGGCATGGAAGGTCAAGGTCCTGATCATTCATCTGGAAGATTAGAAAGATTTTTAAGTTTGGCGGCACAAGATAACATGACCATTGCGCAACCCTCGACTTCTAGTTCGTATTTTCATTTACTCAGGTGGCAAGTTTTAAATCCACACAATAAACCTTTAATCATATTCACACCTAAATCCATGTTACGTGCAAAACCTGCAACTAGTGCAACTATTGAATTTACAAATGGAAAATTTAATCCAATAATTGAAGATTTAAAATCTGACAGAAGTAAAGTCAAAAAAATAGTGATGTGTTCTGGAAAAATTGCCCATGAAATAGCTGGCGCAAGAGATGCTGCTAATAAAGATGATATTTCAATTATTAGGTTTGAAAGACTTTATCCACTTCCTGTAAGAGAAGTGCAAAATATTTTAAATCAATATGCTCAAGATGTAAAAATTATTTGGGCCCAAGATGAACCAGCAAATCAAGGTGCCTTTCCTTTCATAATTACTGAACTTGCACCTCAAATAGGAAAAGTTATAACTAGAATTTCAAGGGCGTCCTCAACTGCTCCAGCTGTCGGTTCACATACCAAACATGATGAAGAGCAAGCAGAATTAATCAAGTCTGTACTTGAAAACTAAGTTATTCAATCATCCATTTAGCCTCATGAGAGAATTAATCCCATGAAATCTTTTGCCAGCGATAATTACGCTCCCGTTCATCCCCAAGTATTAGAAGAAATTGCAAAAGTAAATTCAGAACACATGAGAGCCTATGGCGCTGATGAAGTTACAGAAAAAGCTATTAATTTAATAAAGAATTTTTTGGAAGCGAAAAATGCACAAATCAACTTTGTTTTTAATGGAACTGGTGCAAATGTCACGGGTTTACAAACTGTAACTAATTCTTGGAACTCAATTATTTGTGCCAAAACTTCTCATATAAATGTTGATGAAGGTGGAGCACCTGAAAAATTATTGGGTGTAAAACTCTTAGATATAGATACCCCAGATGGAAAACTTACTCCAGATTTGATTAAAAACTTGTGGGTAAGAATGGATGATCAACATACTTCTCAACCAAATGTTGTTTCAATAACTCAATCAACTGAAATGGGCACAGTTTATTCACCAGAGGAAATCAAAGAATTAGCTGATTTGGCTCACAAAAACAATTCTTATTTGCATATGGATGGAGCAAGAATTAGTAATGCGGCTGTCAGTCTAAATAAATCAATTGCTGAAATAACCATAAAAGTTGGCGTGGATATTTTTTCATTTGGTGGAACAAAAAATGGATTGATGGGTGCTGAAGCTGTTGTGCTTTTTAATCCTGAATTAGGTAAAAAATATCCCTGGATTAGAAAATCTTCTATGCAACTTGCAAGTAAACATAGATATGTCGCTGCACAATTCATAGCACTGTTATCAAATGATTTATGGAAAAATAATGCAAGTCATGCAAACCAAATGGCTCAATTATTGAGAAGTAAATTAGAAAATAATTCATCTATTCAAATCACCCAAAAAACACAAAGTAACGCCGTCTTTGCAATTTTAAAACCTGAGCATACTAAAAAATTACAAGAGAAACATAATTTTTATGTATGGAACGATAACACGGGAGAAGTTCGATTAATGTGCTCGTGGGATACCACTAAAGAAGATATCGAAAATTTTTCTAAAGATGTCGAATTAATTTGTAAATAAAGGCCAATATCTAAAAATAAATTTTCCTAATATTAAATCTTTATCAACTTCACCAAATATTCTTGAATCATCACTTTCAGTTAAATTATCACCTTCAAGCCAATATCCATTCTTGGTCACGGTTTTAACTCTTTTTATTACCAGTAAATTAGGGCGATCTGGTCTTTTTGCTATTGCTATCTGACCTACTTTTAATTTTTGGGTTTTAAGTAAAAGGATTAGGTCACCTGGCTTTAATTGAGGCAGCATTGAAGAACCAGAGACCTTTGCCACCATGAATCCGTATCTTCCCACAATCTCATTGTGCTAAGTCTTTAATTTCAAGGTAATCTCAAGGTTAGTGAAACTGAAGGGATTACTAATGAGTATCTGGTCACCAAAGACAACCGTTTATGCACATTGCGATTTACCATGTGGTGTTTATGATCCTGCGCAAGCTCGAATTGAAGCAGAATCTGTGAAAGCATGCATGGTTAAATACAACGATTCTAAAGATGCAGATTTTAAGAATCGTGCAGTTGCAATTAAAGAACAAAGATCAAATATGGTCAAAGAACATTTGTGGGTTTTGTGGACTGATTATTTTAAACCAGCACATTTTGAAAAATATCCACAATTACATGTTCTGTTTAATGAAGCAACTAAACTGGCAGGAGCTGCTGGAACTAAAGGCACAAATGATGTTGCAGTTGCAGATTCATTACTTGCAAAAATTAAAGAAATTGATTCCATTTTTTGGGAAACCAAAAAAGCCTAAATTTATTTCTTCAAATTCAAAGCCCCGGAAATTAAATTTCCGGGGCTTTGTTTGTTCTCGGGAGAGAACTTATTTGCGGCGAGCTATTTCACGGGTTTCAAGCCCAAGAATTAACCAACCAAACAAGATAAACATCACTCCAACTCCAGCGACAAATGCTGCTAATCCAAATGAAACAACTGATGTGAAAAGTGATGCTCTTAAGAAAGAACCGTTCATAGCGACAACACGTAATGGATCTTCACGATCTAATTGTGCATAGGTCTTGCCACCTGTTGCTTTCAAAGCATGCTCTGAAATCATTGCTGCTTCTTGATAAGCAGTAAATGGTCCAGCCACAGCTTTGCCAGCATATTTTGGTGAATCTTCAGAAACTGTTATGTTTTCTGCAGCCAATTTATTTTGCACTAACAAATAAGTTGTTGCTCCAGATACCACAAATACTGCTCCCAGAACTATTCCGATAATCGCAATAGCTCTTTGTATTTTTAGATTTTTCATATTCCCTCCCTTTTATTTCTTTAACCTTTGTCAAAGAACTCCAAACAATTAAGACGTTACGCTTGGTGTTTTTTTTGGACAATAGAAAAAGGGGTAGAGAAGTTGTCTACTAAATCACAAGAATTGTGATCTATTTTTAGGCACAAAAATCGTAATTAAGCCTAACAATGCAATAAACATCACAAAAATACCTGAGACTTGAGTCACTTTATTGTCATCCTCAAATAGTGGCCAACCAATTATGATTACAAATAATTGAGTTAGAACAAATGGAGAAAAAGCTATTCTTTTTTTCTTATTAATTCCTAAAAACGTTAAAAATATCAATAAACCAAGTATCAAATAGACAATAACTTCCGTTATTAAAGTGCTCATTCTTTCAATATTGTCAGATGCTAATCCTTGCCAAAAAGTCCAAATACCAAAAAAACTAAAGCAAATTGCTTCAAGTAAAGAGATAAAACTTAAAATTTTCAAATTAAATAACTTGTCCATTTTTCTTAATTAAATCTTGAAACCTTTAGGAAGTTCTAATCTATTATTATATAATAATTCCTGATTTCCTAAAACATTTTTCGTTAAATCATCAGCCACAATTTTACCTTTGGATAAAATAACTGATCTTTTACACAATTCGTATGCGTATGGAAGATCATGGGTAACCATTAGAACTGTTATGTTTAATTTTTCTAAAATTTCAGCTAATTCTCTTCTACTTGCTGGATCTAAATTTGAAGATGGCTCATCCAGAATTAATATCTCTGGTTTCATTGCCAAAACTGTAGCGACAGCTACTCTTCTTCTTTGGCCAAAAGACAAATGATGCGGAGGTCGATCTTTATACTCCAACATTCCTACAGCATTTAATGATTCTTCAACAACTTTTTCTAAATCATCATCTCTTAAACCCATGTTGTAGGGACCAAAAGCTACATCTTCTTCAACCGTTGGCATAAATAATTGGTCATCTGGATCTTGAAAAACAATTCCAACTTTGCTTCTAATTAGTTTTAAGGTGTCTTTATTTTCAATGTCAACTTTTGTTCCAGCTATTAGAACTTCTCCTTGTTGTGTTTCATGAATACCATTTAAATGAAGAACTAAAGTTGTTTTACCAGCACCATTTGGTCCAAGTAATGCAACTCTTTCACCTTTTTGAATTGTTAAATTAACTCCAAATAGTGCTTGATTACCATCTGGGTAAGCAAAAGCTAAATTTTTTATTTCTAAACTTGGAAACATTTAAGAATTAATATATCTATCTACCAATGTGAACAATAAAGCAAGTAATGGTACAAGCATAGATATTGCTAAATATTTTCTTTCAGGTTGAATTTGGTGAACTTTTGGAAGAGTGCCGACGTATCCTCTAGAAAGCATTGCCAAGTGAACTCGTTCGCCTCTTTCATATGATCGAATAAATAAACTTCCTGCAGAATGACCTAAAACTCTCCAATCCTTTAAACCTTTGGCGTCAAAGCCTCTCGAAGTACGGGCAATTTTCATTCTGTACATTTCATCTGAAACAACATTTACGTATCGAAGCATAAAAGTAGCTATTTGAACTAATAATTTTGGAAGTTTAAGTTTTTCTAATCCAGACAAAATTTCTCTAGCAGTCGTTGTAGTTGATAGCAATATCGCCATCATGACACCAATTGTTCCTTTAAGAATTAATGTTAAACCTGCAATTAAACCACTTTCATAAAGAGTAAAAATTCCCCATTTAATTGTTTCTCCTGTACCAAAAAAAGGCATCAAAAAAGCAAATAAAATAAAGGGAATTTCAATTGTTGATCTTTTAAGAAGTACAAAGATTGAAATTTTTGAAAGAAACGTCAAAGAAAAAATAATAAAAAAATAAAAAACAAACGAGTACCAATTAGAAAGTGGAGTTGAAACAACTACAAAAAGAAATAAAAGAATTGCAGCGATTTTATAATTGGCTGGAATTTCATGGACTAGAGAATGCTTATGGATATAGAGTTTTTCCCCAAAATCATGTCCATGGCTATGTTGAGAATTTTCTATTTTAATTTTGACTCCGGATTACTTTTTACTTTTTGATAAGTATTTAAACAAATAAATTGAAAGGATGGCTGTGATAATTACTCCTATAATTCCACTGAGTCCGACTGAAAGACGTTCATTTGCTACTCCAACAACCCCATAATCAGAGAGTGGGGAATTTGCAACAGCAGAATCTTGTGCAGTACCTATAAATCCAATATCCTCAGCTACTTTTTCAAGTCCATCAGGATTACTAGATGCGTAATAGGAAATCACGCCAGCTAGAAATAGTGCGACGAAAAAGAATGATAAGTAAAAATTCTTTAGAGATTTACTCATTTAATTAATCACCAAATTCTTTTTAGAATTTTTCCATCCAAAAACTAAGTCACTTCTGCTTGCCATAATTGCAGAAACCGTTAGAACAGTAATAATTGCTTCACCAATTCCTATCAATATATGCGTACTAATCATGGCGGTAAGAACAGTCTCTAGTGGAAAAGTTGCATTTCCACCAATTGCATATTGAACCCAAAATCCAAATGCTGATGCCGGTACAGAGATCAACGCGGCAATTGCACATGAAGCGATCAAAGATGTTTTAGTTTTTGGTAAGACTTTTTTTAAAGCTATGAAAATAAAATATGCAATCCAAACAGCCAAAATTGAAATATTAAATACATTTAAGCCCAGAGCAGTTAATCCACCATCTGCAAAAAGTAATGCTTGCAATAAAAGAACTATGGTTAATGCAAGTGTTGCAACCCAAGGTCCAACCAAAACAGCAGCTAAAGCGCCTCCTAATAAGTGACCACTAGTACCTGCTGCTACTGGAAAATTTAACATTTGAACGGCAAAAATAAACACTGCTGTTAATCCAGCTAAAGGTGCTGTTTTTTCACTCAATTCATTTTTTGCTTGTTTCAGGGCAACTCCAACAGCAGCTGTAGAGACTGCAGTGAAAGCAATTGAAGTTGGAATATCTATAAACCCATCAGGTATATGCATGATTGGAACCTTACTGCAAAGTCTTTGCAAGTGCAAAATATGTGTGAATAAATGTCCGATTTAGGCATTGTGTGACCAAAGTGACACCAGTTAATTCAAGTATTTAGGAAATATCGGTTGTGCAAATCGTCACAACGTGTCACGATAGTAGTTGGCACTTTTTTAGGAGGTTTACGCATGGACTGGCGACACAAATCAGCTTGCCGTGACGAAGATCCTGAGTTATTTTTCCCAATTGGCAATACTGGCCCAGCAGTCTTTCAAATAGAAGCTGCCAAAAAGGTATGCCGTTCCTGTGCAGTCATCGAGCCATGCCTTCAATGGGCCTTAGAAACTGGACAAGATTCAGGTGTCTGGGGTGGCTTGAGTGAAGAAGAGCGCCGAGCAATGGGTCACAGTGCTCCTGCTGCATCGATTAACTACTTCTAATTCTTTTTAATCACAATCGGGGCAATTACCTCTACTTTTAGTCCGGTAGGAGTATTTGCACTAACTGTTAATTTTCCACCCAATTCATCCACTATCAAAGTCCTTACAATTTGTAAGCCCAATTGATCTGTATTAAAAACGTCAAAGTCTTTTGCAATACCAGGACCACCATCAGAAATTGTAATTCTGATTTCTCCTCCACTTTTTTCAACTTGTAATTCTACTTGTTCATTTGTTGGCCTGCCATGTTCAATCGCATTTTGTAATATCTCAACTACAGCCATTGCAAGTGGTGTGGCAATTTCAGTTGGCAATTCTCCAAATTCACCTATCTGAATAATTTCGATTGGACTAACATTTTCCAAAGCAGTAGCCGCATCTTTTACTAATGCAATGACTTGACTTATTACTTCATCAAAAGGAACAACTTCTCCTGGGGTTTTTGAAAGAGCTTCATGAACAACAGCAATAGCACTAACTCTTCTCTGAGCTTCTTCAAGTGAATCTTTAGTCTCTTTACTTTTTGCACGTCTTGATTGTAGTCGCAGAAGTGCTGCAACTGTTTGTAAATTATTTTTTACTCGATGATGCACTTCTCGAATAGTTGCATCTTTTGTTAAAAGAGCTTTTTCTTTGCGCTTTAAATCAGCAATATCTCTAACTAAAATCAAAGAGCCGATTCTTTCTTCATTTTTTAAAAGTGGAACTGATCTTAAAATAACAACTGAGTTTGAATTTTCAATTTCAACTTCTCCACTGACACGTCCTGAAGAAATTAGCATTACTGCTTCATCTACTGGACCTGGGTTGTGTTGAATTTTTGAAACTATTTTTGCAAAATCTTGATTTATTAAATCTGTAGCAAGTCCTAATCTTCTAAATGCCGATGATGCGTTTGGACTTGCATACTCAATAATGCTTTGTTTATTTAACCTAATAATTCCATCTCCGACTCTGGGAGCTTGGCTTGCTTTACTTATTTCACCTTTTGCAGGAAATGTTCCTGCAGTAACCATTTGAAATAAATCGTCAGCTGCTTTTAAATAAACTTCTTCCAGTCTTCCTCCTCGGCCATCAGCATTTGTATGACGTGAAATAACAGCTATTACTCGGTCTTCAAATATCACTGGAATTGCCTCAGTTTTAACTTTTTGATTTTCAGATTCCACAATTTTTTTTCTAGTATTGAGAGCTTTATCTAGATCAAGACGTCTCCCAGAGGCGATAAATTCTCCAACCAAATCCTGAGGAACATTTGTAGGGCTAGTAGCTGGTCTAACTTGGGCTGAAGCAAAGAAACCTTTACCGTGCCATGTTGGAATCCATAGAACTAAATCACTCAAACTTAAATCGGCAAGCAAGGTCCAGTCAGCCAAAAGTGCTTGAAGATGCTCAATATCTTTATCTTCAAGTTCTGTTTTTTCTTTGACCACTGAAGTTAAAAAAGCCATATCTAAACGCTACCGTGCCTATCAATTAGTCCATTTTTTCTGATGGAGTTTATGACTAAATCCCCCATAGCATTACTCAATTTGTGAGTTAAGTTTCCTGCGTTAATAATTTCAACATTATGAAAATTTGAAAATTCTTTATTTAACATATCTGGACTTCCAAAATTATCTTTTTCGCCTTGAATGATTACAGTTTTTATGTTTTCTTTTGAAATCTTTTCTATCTCTACTTTTCTAGATTTACCGCTTAAAGAATTTAAAGGAAAAGCTAAACAAATTATCAAGTCTGGTTTAGTTAAATGTGAGGTTCGACAAATCACTCTAGCTCCAGTGCTTCTGCCAATAAAAATTTTTTTGTAATCAAAGTATCTTGGTTCTAGTTCTTGATAAACTTCAGCAAAGGCTTGGTCTAATTGTTTTGCAGGACTTGCGACTTTTTTACCATCAACTAGCCAAGGCATTTCTATACCAACAACACTAATTCCATTATCATCCAACAAATGAATAGTTGAATTTAAATCAGGAGCATCAAGACCTTTGCCAGCTCCATGAGTTATAAATGCAACGACTTTTTTGTAGTGATGATGACTCGTTATTCGTGCATTTCCTTGTGAAGTTTTAATAAAACTAGTGCTCAACCTAGATTGCTTTCATCAGTTGTGGTCCATTATTTCTTGCATTATTGACTTCTAACCCAACTTTAAAATATTCAAAATATCCTTGAGGAGGAGTTACAATTAATTTTTTTATTTCTTCTTTATTTTGAAATTCAGGATCCAACCATGCATTCCAATTCTTATCTGGCACGATTACTGGCATTCGATCGTGAATCGATTCCAATCCTAGTTTTGCATCCGTGGTAATTACTGAAAATGTTGTCAGAATTTCATTTTCTTGATTTGGATTTTTCCAACTTTCATAAATTCCTGCAACAGCTAATAAAGGTTTATCTTTTGCCTTTATAAAATATGGTTGTTTTTTTTCTTTAGGATTTTCTGGTCTAAACCATTCATAGTAACCATCCATGGGAATTATGCAGCGCCTTTTTAAAAATGCGCTTCTAAAGGATGGTTTTTCTTCAACTGTCTCAAATCTTGCATTGATCATTTTTGCCATCATGGAATTATCTTTTGCCCAAGATGGCACTAGACCCCAACTCATAACTTGAAGAGATCTTTCTTCATCTTGATTTTGTGTTACAACATATGACTTTAAAGTTGGTGAAATATTGAAATTTGGTTCAAGTAATTCTTCAGGAAATTTCTTAATATTAAAAACTTCGGTAAGAGTGCCAGTATCGCGATTTGCTGCATATCTTCCACACATAACAAGTGAATATTACGTGTTCAAGGTATTCTAGAATTCAATGAGTGTTAAATCTATGCATAATTGGCATGCCCCAACAATCAATGGAGCTATAAATTCAACATTAGAAATTCCTGGCTCTAAATCAGCAACAAATCGAGCATTTGTTTTAGCAGCCCTTGGAAATAAGAATTCAATTATCACCAATCCACTTTTTGCAAGAGATACTAATTTGATGCTTGAGGCTTTAGAAAAACTGGGTTGCAATGTTGTAAAAAAATTAAATTCTGTCGAAATTTCTCCTATGAAAAAAGACCACAGTGAAATTTCAATAGATGTTGGTCTAGCTGGGACTGTTATGAGATTTGTGCCTCCACTTGCTGCTCTAAGTAGTGGTACTTCACATTTTGATGGTGATGAACGGGCCAGAAATCGACCAATGAAAACTTTAATTGAATCTTTAAAAAAACTTAACGTTAAAGTTATAGATAATCATCAAGGCAAATTACCTTTCTCGATTATTTCAGATGGTCAGATTACTGGTGGGGAAATAGAAATAGATGCGTCTGAATCTAGTCAATTTATAAGTGCTCTGATGTTGGTTGGAGCAAAATTTAAAAATGGTCTAACTATTAAACATGTTGGACAAAATTTACCAAGTCTACCTCATATTGAAATGACAATAGAAATGTTAAAAGAACTTGGTGTAAAAACTAATCAAATAAATACAACTACTTGGAGAATTGATAATCAAAATATAAATTCAAAAAATTGGGTAGTAGAACCAGATCTTTCTAATGCTGGACCTTTTTTAGCAGCTGCCATGGTCACAAAAGGTGAAATAAAAATTAATGATTGGCCTTTGCAAACCACTCAAGCTGGAAACTCTTGGATTGAAATTCTTTCATTGATGGGTGCAAATATTCAATTAAATTCAAAACAACTAATTTTAAAAAATGATTCAGAAATCAAGGGAATAAATTATAATTTAAATGATGTAGGTGAACTAACACCAGTTTTAGTAGCAATTTCTCTATTTGCAAATTCAAAATCAGAATTTACCGGAATTTCTCATTTAAGAGGACATGAAACTGATCGCTTAGCGGCACTTGTTGAAAATATTACTGCTATCGGTGGTGATGCAAAAGAAACTGAAGATGGATTAATTATTAATCCTAAACAATTACATGGTGGAGTTTGGAAAGCTTTTGATGATCATCGTATGGCAACGGCAGGAGCTGTAATTGGTTTAAAGGTTAAAGATATTTATGTAGACGACATAGCAACTACCGCAAAAACTTTGCCAAACTTTGAAGAAATGTGGAATAAAATGGTGAATTTGTGAGTAAATTCCAAGACTATGACGAGGATGATATACGTCAAAGACCTGGAAAACATAAATCTAGACCTAGAACAAAAGATAGACCAACACATAAAAATTCAATAACAGGAATAGTGATAACTGTTGATCGCGGAAGATTAACAGTTTATATAAAAAATTTAAATACATCTATTTATGCAATCAAAGCCAGAGATTTAGGGAGAAAAGGAGTCGTTGTAGGCGATTTTGTTGAACTTGTTGGAGTAGATCAAAATAATCCAGAAAATATGGCACGAATTATAAAAGTAAAAGATAGAAGAAATACACTTTCAAAAAGTAGTGACGATTTTGACTCAAATGAAAAAATTTTAGTTTCAAATATCAACAATGTTGCAATTGTTACTTCAACTACCAACCCTGAGCCAAATACTCGATTAATAGATAGAACTATTGTGGCAACAAAATTAGCTGGAGCTGAACCATTTATTATCGCTACAAAAACAGATTTAAAAGATGAAAAAGAATTAGAAAAATTTTATGCTCCATTGAATATTAAAGTTATAGCACTAAATAAAATCACAAATCTAGATAAATTAAAAAATCAATTAGCAAATAAAACAACTGTTTTTGTGGGTCCTTCTGGTGTTGGAAAATCGTCACTTGTGAATCGACTTATTCCCGATGCAAATAGAAGAACAGGAGATGTAAACGAAGTTACTGGAAGAGGAAAACATACTTCCACTTCTGCTTTTGCACTTTCATTAAACGAATCAACTTGGATTATTGATACTCCTGGAATACGTTCGTTTGGCCTTGCTCATGTGACAAGTGAACAAATTCTTGCAGGTTTTCCAGAATTAATTGAATTTTCTCTAAAATGTCAAAAAAATTGTAACCATTTGGATTCCACTTGTGAAATAGAAAAGAACAGTATAAATGATCAACAATTGCTAAGCAGATTAGATTCACTGCGCAGACTTCTATTATCGGTAGATCAAAACGTCGAATAAGATATCTATATGAGCCAAAAAGATTTGGATTTTTGCCAAAAACTAGCTGATTTAGCCGACGAAATCTCGATGGCTCGTTTTGGAGCCCTTGATTTAATTATTGAAACAAAACCTGATTTAACTCCTGTAAGCGACGCTGATAAAAAAGTGGAAGAAGAACTCAGAAAATTAATCTTGCAGTACTCCCCCACGGATTCAATAATTGGAGAAGAATTCGGTGTCGATGGAAATAGTAATCGAGAATGGATTTTAGATCCGATTGATGGCACAAAAAATTTTGTTCGAGGAGTGCCTTTTTGGGGAACATTAATTGGTTTAAGAGTTGACAACAAAATGCAAGTTGGGATGGTATCTGCACCTGCTCTTGGCAGACGATGGTTTGGGGCAATAGGTCACGGTTCATATTTAAGAACACATACAAATAATTTTAAGAATGAAAGAAAAC
>JBEAYY010000073.1:0-9496 GCA_041170365.1 Actinomycetota bacterium | reverse complement strand
TTGGACTTGATCCTTCAACACAATTAATGATGGTAATTAAAGAAGGAAGATTTGGTCCTTATGTCACAGATGGCGAAACAAACGCATCATTAAGAGTTGGTGACGATATTCCAACAATGAGTATTGAAAGAGCATCAGAATTATTATCCGATAGAAGAGCACGTGGACCTGTTGAAAAGAAAAGAAAGAAAACCGCGAAAAAAACTACCGCTAAAAAAACTAGTAAGAAAAAATCTAAAAAAAGTGAAGTAGAAGAGCAAGCTAATGACGAAGTCAGTGTCTAATTACCCTGGTTTTTTTATTGTTTTTGAAGGTGGAGATGGAGCCGGTAAATCCACGCAGGTAAAAAAACTAGAACAAAGTTTAAAAAATTTAAATGAAACAGTAATTTTAAGTAGAGAACCAGGTGGCACAGCTCTTGGTTTAAAAATTCGTGAAATATTACTTGATCAAACTGAATATGAAGTAACACCTCGAATGGAAGCTTTACTTTTTGCAGCAGATAGATCAATAAATATGAGTCAAGTTATTAAACCTGCTTTAGAAAAAGGTTATGTTGTAATAGCTGATCGTCATATTGATTCATCTATTGCTTATCAAGGAATCGCTCGAGGTTTGGGAGAGCAAACTATTGAAGATATTTCAAGATGGGCAGTTCAAGGAGTGGTTCCAGATTTAACTATTGTTTTAGATGTCTCAACAGAAACTGGTCAATCAAGACTAAAACAAAAAGACAGATTAGATAGAGAATCAGAAGATTTTCATAACAAAGTAAATAAGGCTTTTCTAGATATTGCTAAAAAAGATCCTGAAAGATACGTTGTTATTGATGCTTCTAAACCAGTTGAAGAAATATCAAAATTAGTTTTGGATGCATTTTTAGCGAAAAGAAAAAAATAATGTGGGAAGAATTAATTGGTCAAGAATTTAGCGTTAAAGCTTTAAAACAAGCTTCCCTTGATGCAAAAGAATCAATTTCAAACAAAGTTTTACCAGGATTTTCTCAAAGTTGGTTAATCACCGGACCTCCAGGAAGTGGAAGATCAACTGCGGCAAGATTATTTGCTGCCACTTTGCAATGTGAAGAAAATGGTTGTGGCAAATGTGTATCTTGTATTTCAGTAAATAAAGGTACTCATCCAGATGTGCATGTCATAACTCCACAAGGTTTAAGTTATGGAGTTTCTGATACTAGAAATTTAGTAAGAGAATCCAGCATGATGCCAAGTTTGGGGCAATGGAACATAATTATTTTAGAAGATGCAGATCGTTTAACCACTGAAGCTGGAAATGCATTATTAAAAGCAATTGAAGAACCAGCAAAACTAACAATGTGGATTCTTTGCGCACCTTCAAGTAAAGATGTTTTAATCACAATAAAGTCAAGATGTCGAATAATTAGTTTAAGAACTCCACCTGCTGAAGAAATTGCAGAATTATTAATAACCAGAGACAAAATTGATAAAGCAACAGCATATTTTGCAGCCCATGCATCTTTAGGTCATGTGGGAAGAGCAAAACTTCTTGCAACCAATGAAAGAGTTAAACAAAGAAGAACTCAAGTTTTACAAGTTCCTTTTGAATTAAAAGATTTACCAACTTGTTTTCAAGCAGCTCAAAAAATAGTTGATGCTGCTGAAGAAGATGCAGAAGATGAAACCAATGAAATAGATGAAAAAGAATTAGATTCACTTATGAAAGCCTATGGTGAAGGCGCTGTTGGGGTTACTCAAAAAAAGATTGAAAGATTATCAAGTGGGGCACGAAAAGAACTGGAACAAGATCAAAAAAAGAGAAGTAAAAGAATCACTAGAGATCGACTAGATCTGACTTTGCAGGAATTAGCTGCCTTTTATAGAGATGTCTTAGTGCTTCAAACAGGTGCTGAGATTGAACTTTTCCATACAGAAATGAGAGGTTCAATTCAAAAAATGGCTGATTCCAGCAGTATTAATTCAACGATAAAAAAATTAGACACAGTTGAAGCCACAAGAAGAATGTTGCCAAGTGAAGCAGCACCACTTCTGGTTCTTGAAGCAATGACCGTATCCCTTGCTAGAGCTTAATTTCAAGTAATATTGAAAGTAATGAAAAAAATTTTTTTTGTTTTATTTTTATCTGTTTTTATTTTAACTAGTTGTTCAACTCAGACTAATACTCAAACCCAAGTCGAATTACCAGAAATTAAAAACGAATTAGAAAAATTTTATTCTCAAGAATTAAATTGGACAAAATGTGAAGATGAAAAATTTGACTGCGCAAAAATCAAAGTCCCAGTTGATTATGAAAATCCAACTGGTGCAACATTAACTTTGTCCTTAAAAAAACTTCCAGCAAAAAAAGAAAAAATTGGGACTTTGTTAATTAATCCAGGTGGACCTGGTGGTTCAGGCACAGATTTTGTAACTTATGCAGAAGATGCATTTGGAAAAAGATTGATGGACTCATATGACATTTTAGGTTTTGATCCTCGTGGAGTTGCAGAATCAACTCCACTTGATTGTTTAACAGATAAAGAAGTTGATGAATTTATTGCATTTGACGGAACTCCCGATAATGAAGCAGAACTAACAGAATCTTTAGAACTTTCTAAAAATATGGCAGAAGGTTGCCAAAAAATAGCTAATAATTTAATCGCTCATATTGGCACTCAAGATGCTGCAAGAGATATGGATGTAATAAGACAACTTGTGAAAGATCCAAAACTTAATTATTTAGGTGCATCCTATGGAACATATTTAGGAGCAACTTATGCAGAACTTTTCCCTGACAAAGTTGGCAGATTAGTTCTAGACGGAGCAGTTGATCCTTTACTATCTGGTGAAGAATTGTCATTTGATCAAGCAGTTGGACTTGATCAAGCATTAGCAAGATTTGTTGAAGATTGCCCCAAACATAAAGACTGTCCTTTAACTAAAACCGGTAAAGAAGGAATAAAAGAAATCAGAGATTTCCTTGATTCCTTAGATGAAAAACCTTTACCAACTCAAGATCCAAACCGAGTTCTAACACAAAGCATGGGAGTTTATGCAGTTGCTGGATTTTTATATAACGATTCTTGGTGGGAATATATGCGCCAATCATTAGGTAGTGCATTTGAAAATGATGGCACAGATTTATTACTTATTGTTGATTTGTTTAATGATCGACTAGAAGATGGAACTTTTGCCACAAATTCAACTGAAGCAATTTATGCCATTAACTGTTTTGATACCCCATCATCAAAAACTGTTGAAGAAGTTAAAGTTTTAGCGACTGAATGGATAAAAAGTGCTCCAGTATTTGGAGATTATCTTGCTTGGGGAAATCTTGCCTGCTCTGTGTGGCCGGTAAAAGATGAAAAACCATTAACAAGTTATAAAGCAAAAGGTGCAGCTCCAATACTTATTATTGGGACTAAATATGATCCAGCTACACCATACAAATGGGCAATTGGATTAAGTAATGAAATTGAAAATAATAAATTAATTACTTTTGAGGGAGATGGTCATACTGCTTATATGCGAGGCTCTGAATGTGTCGATAAGTATGTCGAAGATTACTTAGTTGAAGGAATAATTCCTACAAAAAATGAAAGTTGTCCTGCTATTGTGAAATAGCAATGAAAAAATTTAAATTTTTACTAATATTCTTACCTCTCTTGTTAACTTCTTGTATTTTTAACACCACAAAAATTTCTTTTGCACCTATACCTTTTGAAATGAAAGTTGATAAAGAAATCGCTCCTCTTATAAGAGTTGAACCTATGACTGGTGAATATGCCAATCAAATAGCTCAAGCAGGTGTTGTATCAGCTTTAACTATGTATTACAAAGCAGAAGATAAAATAGATCATATTTTTATGAGTATTTATTACATGCCTGAAGAAAGATTTGATGCTTCAAAAAATCCCAATGAACCACCAATGTTTGGACAAGAAGTTGCCAGAAAAGATGGATTTGTCTTAAGTGTTGATGGACCAAAAGATTCTATTTTTGAGCCGTTTACTAAAGATGGACAAAATATCACGAAGCTTTATGAAGGAATTTATAAAAAAACTACTTATTTAGCCGGTAATTAAGCCTTAAACGCTTGAAAATGTCTAAATTTCGGAGCATGCTTGCACCTAGTAAATAAAACCTAGGGAGGGTTAATGTCAGGAAGTTTGAAACGAGAGTTCACACTTTGGTCAGCATTTGCATTCGCATTTGCATTTATTAGTCCAATTGTTGCTCTTTATGGAATTTTTGGTCTTGCATATTCAACTGCAGGTCCAGGATTTTGGTGGAATTTCTTACTAGTATTTGGTGGCCAATTACTAGTGGCAATGATTTTTGCTGAACTTGTTTCCAAGTGGCCAGTTGAAGGTTCCATTTATCAATGGACCAGAAGACTTTCTGGTAAAGGTGCTGGATGGTTTGCTGGTTGGTTTTACATGTGGACACTTGTTGTTGCTATGGCAACAGTTGCAATGGGAGCAGCAGCTTTTATTGCTAACGTAATTGGTTTAACAATTACTCCAGGAATGCAAGCAGTAATTGCATTTATTATTTTAATTTTAGGAACTTTAGTTAACCTTCAAGGCCGATCAGTTTTAAAGGCTTTGATGATTGGATCTATTGTTGCTGAAATTATTGGTTCAATTGGTTTAGCTATTTGGTTATTCTTATTCCATACCGAACAACCGGTGTCATCTATTACTCAAGGATTAGACACTGTAATTGGTAGTGGCTTTACAAATAGTGCATTTTTAATTGCAATGGCATTTGTGGGTTGGGCTTTCGTTGGTTTTGAAAGTGCTGGCTCAATTGCTGAAGAAGTTAAAGATCCACAAAGAACTTTACCTAAAGTTGTTATGTTCTCTCTAACTTTTGTTGCATCAGTTGTCGCCTTTACTGCTTTAGCAGTAATTTTGGCAATACCAGATCCTGCAAAAGTTTTATCAGGTGAAGAACCAGATCCTGTATTTTCAACTTTGATTTATTCACTTGGTGAAGGTCCAGCTAAACTTGCTCAAATTCTTTTTGCAATTGGTTTCTTAGCATCATTTTTGGCTTTGCAAACTTCTGCAAGCAGAGTTATTTGGGCTTATGCCAGAGATAAAGCATTACCTGTTGATAAAGCATTATCAGCATTAAAAGGTAAAGCTTCTATTCCAACAAATGCAGTTTTAGTGGCTTCAATTGTTGGTGCAATCATGATTTTGGCTAGCCAATTGGCTCCAAATTTCTACGCCCTGATGGTTAACTTCACAACTGGTGGATTCTATATTTCCTTCCTGTTCCCAGTTGCTGGATTTGTCATCGTGCTATTTAGTAACAAATGGAAATCTGGTCCATTTAGTTTTGGAGCAAAAATGAAGTTCTTTAGTATTTTTGCTTTAATTTGGACTATTTTCCAATTCCTAAATATTTCTTGGCCAAGACCTGTCTACACAGAAACTCCACTACTGGATTGGTCAGTGGCTGTGGGCGTAGTTGGTCTAACAATTGTGGGAGCACTTATTTATGCAAGTGTTAATAAGCGCATGACAATTGTTGATGCCGATGAATTAAATAGAAAAAGCTAAATAAATTGAGTAACAAAGTTGCTCTGGTAACTGGAGCAGCTAGTGGTATAGGTGCAGCTATTGCCACCCGTTTTAAACAAAACGGGTGGCTAGTTGCCAGTATTGATAAAAATAAAGCAAATACTGATATTTCAATTCAAGCAAATGTTGCAGATTTTAATGAAATTAAAAATGCAGTAGAAGAAATTGAAAATAAATTAGGTTCTATAGATTGTGCTGTTTCAAATGCTGGTCATTATGAAATGAAATCTATCAATGAAGTTGACAATGCAAGTTTAATAAAAATGATGCAAGTTCATCTTGGTGGTTTTAGAAATATTTCTTTATCTGTTTTACCAAATATGAAAAAAAGAAAAGATGGATCTTTAATTTGTATTACTTCTGAATTAGGGATTGGTGGCGGAGAGTTTGTTTCACATTATTCCGCAGCAAAAGGTGCTCAAATTGGTTTAGTTAAAACATTATCTTTGGAATATGCCCCATTTAATATAAGAGTTAATGCAGTAGCACCAGGCCCAACAGATACACCCCTTATACCACTTGACTCACCAGAAAGAAATCCAGAATTTTTAAACACTCTTCCTTTAAAAAGATTAGTTAAACCTGAAGAAATTTCGCAAGCAGTTTATTTTCTTGCTACAGAAGGAACTTTTTTTAGTGGGGAAGTAATTAGCCCAAATGCTGGAGCTGTGATTTAAATGAAATTTAAAGGTAAAACCATATTAATAAGTGGGGCTAAACAAGGTATGGGTTTGGCAATAGCCAAATTATTAAAATCACAAGGTGCTGATTTAATTCTTAATGATAAAAACTTAGATTCTAATTTTGAAAAAATTGCACAAGAATTAAATGCCAAACTAATGATTTGTGATTTAAGTAATTTAGATGAAATTCAAAAAAATGTGCAAAAAATAGAAAAATTAGATGCTTTAGTTGCTCAACATGCTTATATGTCAATGGCAAAATTTGAAGAACAATCAGATGATCAATGGTGGAAAGTAGTTAACACCAATTTATTAGGCACATATGTTTTAGTTAGAGAAACTTTGCCACTGTTATTAAAATCAAAAGGAAAAATTATTATCACGAGCAGTTATTGGGGCTTAACTGGTTGGCCTGAAGCAAGTGCATATGCCAGTAGTAAAGCAGGATTAATTTCTTTAGTTAAATCTTTAGGAAGAGAATTAGCTCCTTTGGGAGTTAATGTGAATGGTATTGCACCAGGGGTAATTAATACACCGCAATTAGAAGTAGATGCAAAGAATTTGAATATGGGCTTAGAAAAAGTATTGGAAATGTATGCTCAAAATATTCCACTTGCAAGAGTCGGTGAAGCTAATGAAATTGCAAACGTCGTATCGTTTCTTTTAGATCCAGAGCAAAATGCGATGGTAGGACAAATTGTTAATGCCAATGGTGGAGAAGTAAGGAGTAGAGCTTGAACGAAACAGTTCCAGCAGTTCCTATTAAATGGCCTGAAGGAAAAAAAGCAGCTGCTTCTTTTTCATTTGATGTTGATGCTGAATCAGTAATTTTAAATTTTAAACCTTCAACTGCAAATCAAATGACAGTTATGTCTCATCAATCTTATGGGCCTTTATCTGGCGTGCCAAGACTTTTAGAAATTTTAGAAAGAAATCAAATTAAATCAACTTTTTTTGTTCCAGGCTACACAGCAAGAAGATATCCAAATGTTATTAAAAATATTGTTGCTGCAGGTCATGAAATTGCTCATCACGGAGATATGCACGAACAACCAGCTGCTGCAACTTTGGAAGAGGAAATTAAATACATTGAAAGAGGAATTGATAGTTTACAAAAAGTAGCAGGTGTTACTCCAATTGGTTATCGCGCACCATTTTGGGAATTGTCGTGGAAAACTCCAGAATTATTAGTCGACTATGGATTTTTATATGACACATCTTTAATGGATTCAGACCATCCATACGAACTAGCCGTTAAAGACAAATCCTTAGTTGAACTTCCAATTCAATGGTCGCTAGATGATTGGGAACAATATGCATTTTTGCCAGATATTACTGGTGTGGGTTTAATTGAATCTCCAAATAAAGCTAGAGAACTTTGGCAATTAGAACTTGATGGATTAAGACAAGTTGGAGGAATTTTTATTCTGACTAACCATCCATTTTTATCTGGCAGACCAAGTAGAGCTTTTTCACTTGAAGTTTTAATTCAATACGCCTTATCCCACAAGGACTTATGGATTACTTCTCTTGATGAAATAGCAAAACATGTTAGAAGTTTGAATCTAACTCCAAGAGTCCTCACAAAACCTGAGGTTTAAAAGAAAAAAGTAATAAAAATAGTCTTAATAAATGTCTGTTTATGGACTAATCTTTCTCCAAAGCCAATTTGGGAGGAAGTAAATGGCGAAACAACCAAAGGCGATGCAAGTCGAGCAACATGGAATCGACACCATCCCTGCAAAAGATAGAACATCAAGACCAATTGATTTATTCAGAATCACATTTGGTGGTGCAAATACTTTTGCCACCATTATTTTAGGAACATTTCCGATTCTGTTAGGTCTAAGTTTTTGGCAAGCAGTTGCTGCAACAGTTTTAGGTGTTGTAGTTGGTGCATTAATTCTTATGCCAATGTCATTATTTGGACCAGTTACAGGAACAAACAACGCAGTTTCATCAGGTGCACACTTTGGAGTTAAGGGACGTTTAGTTGGATCGTTTCTTTCTCTCTTAACAGCAATTGCTTTTTATTCCATTTCTGTTTGGGTAAGCGGTGATGCATTACTGGGAGCAATTTCAAGATTCTTTGGAGTTGACACAACTGGAGCACTATTTAGAGGCGTTATTTATGCATTAATTGGTGCATTAGTAATCGTGGTCGTGGTTTATGGCTATCAATTTATGCTTCTTGTAAATAAAACAGTAGTAATTGCAAATACTGCTTTAATGCTTGCAGGAATTATTGCTTTTGGTTCTATTTTTAGCGCAAGCTATAACCCAGGACCAAGTGCTTATGCATTAGGAAGTTTTTGGCCAACATTTATTTTGTCTGCATTAATTGTGATGGGTAATCCAATTTCATTTGGTGCATTCTTAGGTGATTGGGCAAGATACATTCCAGAAAATACACCAAGAAGTTCTCTAATGGGCTCAGTTTTCCTTGCTCAATTAATGACTTTGATTCCATTTTTATTCGGTGTTGCTACAACAACATTGGTGAAAGATCCAGCTGCTTATATTGTGGGCTTAGTTGATATTTCTCCTGCTTGGTATGCCTTGCCATTAATTGTCATCGCATTTTTAGGTGGAATGTCAACAGGTGTTACATCTTTATATGGAACAGGTTTAGATTTTTCTAGCGTATTTCCAAAATTAAGTCGCGTGCAATCATCCATATTTATTGGATCGTTAGCATTTATATTTATTTTGGTTGGACGTTTAGTTACAGATCTATTAGCAAGTATCAATGCGTTTATTGGATTAATCATTATCTTTACCACTCCTTGGATGGTAATAATGATGATTGGATTCTTTATTCGTTACGGTTGGTATTCAGCTGAAGATGTCCAAGTATTTAATAAAGGAAAAACTGGTGGACGTTACTGGTTCAATGCAGGCTTTAACTGGCGTGGACTTTTAGCTTGGATTCCATCAGCAATCTTGGGATTAATGTTTTGCTATTACCCACCACTATTAGTTGGTCCGTGGAGTGCATTGGTAGGAGGCGGAATTGATGTTTCACTTCCAGTCTCCATGATCTCTGCTGCGGTTTTGTACTTATTGTTCTTAACAATTTGGCCAGAACCAAAGAGTGCTTATGGACCAAAGGGTGCTCGTTTAGTTAGAACCAAGTAATTTAAAAAGCATGAAAAATGAACAAGGTGTGTTGCAACAAGCAGCACACCTTGTTTCATGTTTTGCCCAACACGATTTTGATAAATACTTTGAATGCTTTGCAGAT
>JBEAYY010000072.1:0-4934 GCA_041170365.1 Actinomycetota bacterium | reverse complement strand
GTTCTACCAATAACTTTCAGCAGTGTTATGTTTTTAATGACTTTAGTGAATGCTTTTCAAATACAACTTTTTAAAAAAAATAATTTGAAAATTATAAATAATATTTTGCCCATTATATTTTCTTTGTTACTTATAATTGATCAAAAATCATTTCAGCGAATTTTTGAAAATAAAAAACTTAAACTTGATGCCCAAGCAAAAATTTCGTGGTTGAAAGAATTAGAAAACTCTATATTTATAGGACCTGGAAATACCGAACTCTATAAATTTGAAAATCCATATTTTGCAAAAATAAAAATTGAAAGTCAAAATATATTTAACACTGGAAATTGGGAAACCTTTTCCCCACATTGGGAAAAAAGAAGATTACAACTTGGATTAACGGAAAAAAATATTTACTTTGATCTATTGCAACCTAATATTTTTTGGGTGGGATATGACGTTCCAGATACGTCTTTATTTGTGGAAATGTATTTAAAAGAAAAGTACAAATTGGAAATTTCGAGGGAAAAAATTAAAAGCTATTTAGATGGATTTAGCGTATATAAATTTGAAGAAAACTGAAAAATGCGTTATTTTGCAAAAAGTTCTTTATACGTTACACTAATTATAGTGCTAACTGCACTTGGTTAAAAGTTGAACGTTAGGGGTGAGATCCGGACGCGAAGCACGGCCATGTTGTGCCGTAGGCGATCCGTAATCACGCCGATTTATTTAAAGAAGTAACACTTCTTCACATAACTCGACAAAAATAGAACTAAACGGTTCTATTTTAATTAATTTCAATTCACGCGAGGTGTTTTTATATGACTGCAACAGCAGTCGCATTTATTGGAGAAAATTTTCCTTATGGAAAAGTTACTTCTCAAGAAGCAAAAGAAGCAGTAGCTAAAGCAAAACCAAAATCTTTTTGGCTTGATTCAAGATCAAGACCAAAAGCAGCCCCTGCTCTTGCTCAAGATATTTCAGCAGCCTTAGTCGTTGTCGGTGGAGGTTTTACCGGTTTATGGACTGCAATAAATGCAAAACTTCAACAACCTAATTTAGATATTGTTTTAATTGATTCTTTACGAATTGGTGATGGTGCTGCTGGAAGAAATGGTGGATTTGTTTCAGCATCTTTAACTCACGGTTTTCCAAACGGGTTTTCAAGATGGGAATCAGAATTAAAAGAGCTTGTAGCACTTGGACATGAAAATTTAGATGAAATAGAACAATTTATAAAACAGCATTCAATAGATGCAGACTTTGAATGGTTTGGTGAATTTGATGTTGCTATCACTCAAGAACATGCCGATGAATTACGAGAAATGGTCGATACTGCAAAAAGATATGGCGAAGATTTTACATTCTTTAATCAACAAGAATTTTCTAAATATGTTCAATCACCTCTATATAAAGGGGCAATGCTTGATGCAGATTGTGCTTTAGTAAATCCTGCAAAACTTGCTTGGGGATTAAGAAAAGTTGCACTAAAACTTGGGGTAAAGATTTATGAAAATTCACCTGTCATTGAACTTGATCCAAGTGTAAGTTTTGTAAAAGTAAAAACCGCTTTAGGAAGCGTTAAAGCTAAGAAAGTTATTTTAGCAACTGGTGCATTTCCTTCTTTAATTAAAAGAGTTAATAGAATGATTGCTCCAGTTTATGATTATGTTTTAGTAACTGAACCTTTAAGTGCTGAGCAAAAAGAAGCAATCGGTTGGGATGAACCATTTGGTTGTAGTGATGCGTTTAATCAATTTCATTATTTTCGAATGACAAAAGATGGCAGAATGCTCTGGGGTGGATATGACGCGGTTTATCATTACGGAAATGAAGTAAGTAAAGAATTAGAACAATCTGATGAATCATTTGCCATGTTGGCAGAACATCTTTATCGAACTTTTCCAATCTTGCGAGGAATTGGTTTTTCTCATAAATGGGGAGGAGCTATTGATACTTGTTCAAGATTTGCACCATTTTGGGGAACAGCATTTAGAGGAAGAGTTGCTTATGCTGCAGGCTTTACTGGTTTAGGGGTTGGTTCTTCAAGGTTTGCCGCATTAACTTTGTTGGATTTGGTTTATGGCAGAAAAACAAATAGAACAAAGTTAGCCATGGTTAGAACTAAGCCAATGCCTTTTCCACCTGAGCCATTCAAGAGTTTGGTTATTGGTTTAACCAGATGGTCACTTGATCGAGCAGATAAAAATGGTGGAAAAAGAAACCTATGGCTTAAATTGCTCGACTGGCTTGGCCTAGGTTTTGACTCTTGATTAGTCTGTAATCAGATATTTTTGAGGAGAATTATTGTGACAAATCAAATTACCCATTGGATTAATGGAAAATCTTGGTCAGGCAAAACGGATAAAAAAGGTGATGTATTTAATCCTGCAACTGGTTTAAAAACGGGTGAAGTTGATTTCGCAGATATTTCAATAATTGATGAAGCAATTAATGCTGCCCACATTGCATTTCCAAATTGGCGCGATACTTCACTTACCAAACGTGCTCAAATTATTTTTAAATTTAGAGAATTATTAAATGAGAAGAAAGAAGAATTAGCAAAAATTATTACCAGTGAACATGGAAAAGTTATTTCTGATGCACTTGGTGAAGTAACTCGTGGTCAAGAAGTTGTTGAGTTTGCATGCGGTATTCCGCACTTATTAAAAGGTGGTTTTAGTGAGGGAGTAAGCAATGGTGTTGATGTTTACTCAATTCGCCAACCTTTAGGTGTGGTGGCAGGCATTACTCCATTTAATTTTCCTGCAATGGTGCCAATGTGGTTTTTCCCTGTTGCAATAGCTGCTGGAAATACTTTTGTATTAAAACCAAGTGAAAAAGATCCAAGTGCAGCAATTTGGTTAGCAAAATTGTGGAAAGAAGCAGGACTTCCAGATGGAGTATTTAACGTTATAAATGGCGATAAAGTTGCAGTAGATCGCATATTAGAACATCCAAAAGTTAAAGCTGTTTCATTTGTGGGTTCAACTCCAATTGCTAAATATGTTTATGAAAATGGAACTAAAAATGGTAAAAGAGTTCAAGCATTAGGTGGAGCAAAAAATCATATGGTGGTGCTACCTGATGCAGATTTAGATTTAACAGCAGATGCTGCAATCAATGCTGGATTTGGATCAGCAGGAGAACGTTGCATGGCTATTTCTGTTGTCGTAGCAGTAGAGCCAGTTGCTGATGAATTAATTAAAAGAATTGTTGATCGTATGGGCAAATTGGTAACAGGTGATGGAACGAAGAATTCTGACATGGGTCCATTAGTTACTAAACAACATCGTGACAAAGTTGCTTCTTACATCGAAGCAGGAATCCAACAAGGTGCAACTGCTGTTGTTGATGGCAGAAATGTTCAAGCAGATGGAGCAAAAGAAGGTTACTGGCTTGGACCAACTTTATTTGATCATGTAAAAACAAACATGACAATTTACACAGATGAAATATTTGGACCAGTATTAAGTGTAGTAAGAGTTAAAACTTATGAAGAAGCTTTAAAACTTGTCAATGATCATCCATATGGAAATGGAACTGCAATTTTTACAAATGATGGAGGAGCTGCAAGAAGATTCCAAAATGAAATTGAAGTTGGAATGGTCGGAGTAAATGTGCCAATCCCAGTTCCAGTTGCTTACTATTCATTCGGCGGTTGGAAAAATTCTCTTTTTGGAGATTCTCATGCTCACGGAACTGAAGGTGTTCATTTTTATACCAGAGGAAAAGTTATTACTTCACGTTGGCTTGATCCAAGTCATGGTGGAATCAATTTAGGATTTCCACAAAACTAATGCGTTACGGAGCAATGTTTGGTCCAAATATAACTTTTTTAGGAATTCCTGAATGTGATTATTCAGATTTAAAAAGTTATCAAGATGCAGATGTTGTAATTATTGGTGCACCATTTGACGGTGGAACTTCTTATCGATCCGGTGCAAGATTAGGGCCATCTGCAATTAGAGCCACAGATTATTTGCCGCATGATGGCTCAAGACCACATCTTGCAACCAGAATGGATGCTTTAAAAGACATCATTGTTAAAGATGCAGGCGATGTTGAAATGTATTCAGGAGATGTCACAAAATCTTGCGATGCTTTAGAAAAAGTTGTTGAAAATATTGCTAGAGATAAAAAAATTCCCGTAATTCTTGGGGGAGACCACACTGTTACTTGGCCAAATGCAACAGGGGTTGCAAAAGCTATTGGTTGGGGAAAAATTGCAGTTTTACATTTTGATGCTCATGCTGACACAGGAGATATCGCATTTGGTTCTTTAGTTGGACATGGTCAACCAATGCGAAGGCTAATTGAATCAGGCGCTGTTAAAGGAAATAAATTCTTTCAAATCGGTTTACGAGGCTATTGGCCACCAGAAGATATTTTGCAGTGGATGGCAAAACAAGAAATGCGCTCATATGAAATGAGTGAAATAGTTCAAAGAGGATTTGATGAAGTTTTAGATGAAGTTATCAAAGAATCCATAAAAGATGTTGATGGCATATTTTTAAGTGTCGATATAGATGTAGTAGATCCAGGTTCTGCCCCTGGAACAGGAACTCCAGAGCCTGGAGGATTATCTTCAAGACAATTACTGGATGCGGTGAGAAAAATTTCTGTAGAACTTCCAGTTGTTGGAATAGATGTTGTTGAAGTAGCACCTGCTTATGATCATGCAGAAATAACAGCACTTTTGGCAAATCGGGTTGTACTAGAAGCTCTATCAGGAATTGCTTTAAGAAAAAAGAACTTGCAAACAGGTCAAGTTTTTAACTATTCTCAATCATTACTAAAGGATAGATAGAAGGTTTTGTGCCAGAAGATTATCATCGGCGACCACAACTTGCTCGCAGACGATTTCTAAAAAATTCCCTTTTTTCTTTAGGTGCAATACCTCTTGTTTCAAGTATTAGTGCTTGTTCAAGTAATTCAAATCAAAATTC
>JBEAYY010000071.1:0-8800 GCA_041170365.1 Actinomycetota bacterium | reverse complement strand
AAAGGATTAGTAGGAAAGAATTTAGGGTTAATTACTAATTAACCTTCTTCTCTACTTCCCAAAACTACACTTACTTCTCTTTCGTTTCCAGAAGAATTCTTCACGGTCAAAACTATTGTGTCGCCTGGATTATTTCTTCTTATGGCAACAATTAATTCAGTTGAATCACCAACGATTTCACCATTTATTTTTGTAACAACATCTCCCGTTTTTAAATCAGTTTTTGATGCAGGACCATCTGCAACAACTTCTGCAATTCGTGCACCTGTTCCTTGATAAGTTGAATCAATACTTATTCCAGCAATTGGAGTTGTTGATCTACCAGTGTTGATTATTTCAGTAATAATTCTTTGCGCTTGATTCATAGGAATTGCAAAACCTAAACCAATACTTCCACTTTGCCCACCAAATCCTAAAGTTGCAATTGCAGAGTTGACACCAATTACTTCTGCTTGGCCATTAACTAATGGGCCACCGGAATTTCCTGGATTAATGGCTGCATCTGTTTGAATTGCAGATATAAATGATTGATCATCTTGTCCACCAGCTGTTACTGGACGATTAACTGCACTAACAATTCCTGAAGTAACTGTGCCACTTAATCCAAGTGGTGAACCAAATGCAACTGTTAAATCTCCTACATTTAGCGCATTTGAATCCCCAATTTTTACTGGACTTAATCCAGTTGCTTCAATTTTTAAAACAGCTAAATCATAAGAAGGATTTCTTCCAATTAATCTTGCTTCAAATTCTGTTTTGTTTTCTAGAAAAACTGTAAGTTTTCCACCATTTAAAGCTGGTGCAACAACGTGATTGTTAGTAATGATGTAGCCATCTTGTCTGTAAATAAATCCTGAACCAGTTCCCGTTCCTGAATTTCCGTCAGCTTTAATTGAAACAACACTTGATTTAACGTTTTGCACTATTTGTGAAACTGTTTCATTTGCAGGAGTTATTGGAACATTTGTATTTATAGTTGGACTTTGAATTGTTTGTGTTGGATTACTTGAAACTCCGTTTGCTAAATCAGCAGCCACAAATCCAACAGCACCACCAGCAAGACCACCCACTAATAAAGAAATCACAACAACTGCTGAAAGAGGAGTTCTTTTCTTTTTTCTTTCCCATGAAGGTTTGGTTGGCATTGTGGCAAATCCTGGTGTTGGTGAACTAGTGGTTTCTTCCATTATCTACTTTGCTTTTTTCTTTCCCTAACAAGTCTTTCTTTTAGTTTAGGCATAGGCTTTAGATTTCGCACTTCAAATAAGGACTTAAAAGGCAATTCTTGGTTAAATCCTTCGTATTTTTTAGAAAACATTAAGATGGAGGCAAAGGCCAATCGAAGGTAGTTACATGACAAATTTTCCAAGTGTGGAAGATTGGAAATTTTCCCAAGAATTTATTGAAGAAGATTCATTTCAATTAAAAGCAAGAGAAAAATCTGCTGAGCTTGGCATTAAACCTATTGGCTCAGGTGTGGGAACTTTACTAAAATTTTTAGCTTCCACAATTGATGCTTCAAACGTTGTTGAAATTGGAACTGGCACCGGATTATCTGGTTTATGGCTTTTTAAAGGAATGAATTCTGCCGGAGTTTTAACCTCAATAGATAAAGATCCAGAAAGACAAAGAATTAGTAAAGAAATTTTTAGTAGTGCTTCAATTTCTGCAAATAAAATTAGATTAATTGCCGGCAAAGCTTTAGAAGTAATAACTCGTCTAACAGATAATGCTTATGATTTAGTTTTCATCAATGGTGACAAATTAGAATATGAAACTCTCTTAGAAGAAACTATGAGATTATTAAGACCAGGCGGAATACTGATTTATAACAATGTATTAAACGATGCTCAATTTCAAAATGATCCTGATAATTTAGCAGTATCAAGAGTTTTAGAAAAAATTAAAGAGGATCAAAGATTAGTTTCAGTGATGATCCCAAATGGAACAGGTGTAATTGCTTGTTCTTACAGACCTAATTAAATTACTTTAAAACTTCTAGTTGAACATCTAATTCTTTAGCTTCGTCAACTGTCATCTCAACTACTAAACGACCGCCGCCTTCAAGAGGAATACGAACGACAACACCTTTACCTTCTTTGGTAACTTCCATTGGTCCATCACCAGTACGAGGTTTCATTGCTGCCATCTTCACACCTTTTTCATTTCAATTAAACGTTGTTATTTCTATTATCCCAGCATTGATGCAACTTTGTCTAAATGGACCCCTTTTGTGCAAAAGTGAGAGCAAATTTCTTCAATGAATGCTTAATTGCGATAACAAAAAACGGTTTAATGAAAAACCAACCAATACGACCAAATATTGAAAATGGTAATTCAATCGTTTCACTCCAAATAAATTTAGTGCGGTTATCTGAAATTTTTTCTGCAATCATTGAACCAGTGCCTTTAACTACTTTTCCTAAATGTTTCATATCAACAATTCGAGGTGCTTCCCATTTAGTGATAACCATGGGATCATTAAAACCAATTTTCCAAAACCCAGTCCAGGCAACAATTTCTCCACCTATACCTTCACCATTGTTTTTTGTTCTATAAACTTTTGTGCCAAACATCCACTCACCTTGGGTTTCCCAATTAACAAATGAATCAAAAACTTCTTTTTGACTTGCATTAATTTCGATATCTAAAGAAAGGTCAACTTTCACTATTTAGTAAGCCAATTCTTTAAACTTTCATAAACATCATTAATTTGAGAAATCAAAACTTTTTCTTCTGGGTGATGTGCCAAATTTGGATCTCCTGGACCAAAATTAATTGCAGGAATTCCAGCATTAGCGAAACGAGCTACATCGGTCCAACCAAATTTTGGTGCAACATTTTTTCCAATATTTGAAACAAATTCTTTTATCAATGGATTTGATAGTCCAGTAGGGGCAGCATTTGCTGCATCAACTAATTGAAAATTGAAATCTTTAAACAAAGTTTTCATATTTTGTGTTGCTTGATCTATTGACGTATCAGGTGCAAAACGATGATTTATTGAAATAGTTACCGAATCTGGCACCACATTGCCAGCAATTCCACCATTAACCTTTACAGCTTGTAAACCTTCTCTAAATTTATGACCATCTATTTCTGGTTCTCTAGATTTGTAATTATTTAAAATTTCTAAAATCTTATTTGTTTTATGAATTGCATTTTCTCCATTCCACCATCTTGCAGAATGTGATCTTTTACCACTTGTACTTACTTCAAATCTTAAAGATCCTTGGCAGCCTACTTCTAAAATTCCATTTGTTGGTTCCATCAGAATGGCAAAATCGCAATCTAATAAATCTTTTTGCTGTTTTGTTATTAATTCTAACCCATTAAATTTTGTTTCGATTTCTTCTGATTCGTAAAATAAATATGTCACATCATAATTAGAGCTTGTAATTTCTGAAGCCAGTTTTAAAGCAACTGCGATACCTGATTTCATATCTACTGAACCCAAGCCAATAACTTCAGAATTATTAATTTTTCCAGGAAAATTATTGTTAGCAGGAACTGTGTCTATATGACCAGCAATTACTACTCTTTGTTTATTTCCAAAATTAGTTTGAGCCACAATTGAATTATTAACTCTTGTTATTTTTAAATGGCCTATTTTTTTTAATGCCTCTGCTATTGAATCTGCAATTGATTTCTCATCTTTAGAAACACTGGAAATATTGACAAGATCAAGGGTAAGTTTGCTTAGTTCTTGATTTATATTCAACACATTCCTATTGTGCCAACAACCTAACCCTTATGTATCCATTAACCCCAATTACAAGATAGTTTTGACTCATGAGATTTATAACCGAAGCCGCTAGTGGAATAGGAATAGCCACTATTGATGGCAATAAAACACTTGACGTTTGGTTTCCAAATCCAGCTTTATCAATTTCGCCAATTCAATTAATTGATAGTTCAAAATATGAAAGAAAAGATTCAATTAGAGGTTGCGAAATCAAAGTGGTTAAAACTTCCATAAAAGATTTATCAAAACCAGCTCTAGATGTAGCAGATGCATACTTAAGGTTGCATTTACTTTCACATCGATTAGTAAAACCACGTACTATAAATTTAGAAGGAATTTTTTCAATTCTAAATAATGTCGCATGGACAACTATTGGCCCAGTTTTACCAGACAAAGTTGATTCCGTTAGAGCAAATGCTAAAAAATCTGGAACTCACTTAACTGTATTTTCTCTAGATAAATTTCCAAGAATGCTTGATTACGTAATTCCAAGCGGAGTAAGAATTGCAGATGCAGATCGTGTTCGATTAGGTGCACATTTAGCAAGTGGTACAACTGTGATGCATGAAGGTTTTGTTAACTTTAACGCCGGAACTTTAGGTACTTCCATGGTTGAAGGAAGAATTTCTGCTGGTGTTGTTGTTGGTGATGGTTCTGACATTGGTGGAGGTGCATCAATCATGGGCACACTTTCTGGCGGAGGACAAGAAGTAATAAGCGTTGGCGAAAAATGTTTAATTGGAGCAAATGCAGGTCTTGGAATTAGTTTGGGAAATAATTGCATTGTTGAAGCAGGACTTTATTTAACAGCAGGTTCAAAAGTGATTCTTCCTGATGGAAAAATTGTTAAAGCAAGAGAATTATCTGGGGCAAATGATTTATTATTTAGAAGAAATTCTCAAACAGGAGCAATTGAAGCTTCGAATAAAACAGGAAACTGGACTGGTTTAAATTCAGTCCTTCACAAAAATTAAATTTCGTTAATTAAATAACTAATATTTTCTGATTCAAATACAAAATCCGTGGCTATTATTCTCTTTTGAGAATATTTTAAAAATTCATCTTTTAAGGTAATTGCCTTAATGGCCACTTTTTCTCCCTGATGATTTTTAACTTTATTTATGGTCGCATCAGAAATTGTTCTTAAACTACTGGCTGATTGAAGATATTTTTCAATATCTGCTTGGCTTCCTTGCTCTAATAGATTTTGTAATTTAGCCAAATTTTCACTTAAATTTTCTACAACTTTTGATAATGATTTTCTGTTAGGCCAAACTATTTCAGCAGTTCTTTCTGCTGGAGAAGTAGTTACTCTGGTTAAATCTCTAAAGCTTCCTCCGGCTAACAATTGAGCTAATTGGGCAAACTCTGACTCACCCACACTTTTGGCGTAGGCAGAAGCAACAACGTGAGCAAGATGTGAACTTAAAACTACAGATTCATCATGTTCAATTGGATCAACAGGAACTACAAATGCACCCAGTTCATTAATAATTGAAACTATGGCAATTAATGCTTGATTGTTTGTATTTGGGGTAACACTTACTGCCCAAGGAGCATTTTTAAATATTTCAGGATTTGCATTTGTAAAACCTGCTTTGGTAGAACCAGCCATGGGATGAGTTCCTACATAATTTAGATCTTTAGATACTTCTTGTAGTGATGCTTTTACAGAGCAAATATCTGAAACAAAATTCTTAAATTTCTTATTACTTAATTCTTTAAGGATTTCTTCACTCACACTTGTTGGAGCTGCAACTATAACTAATTCAGATTCAAGTGCTTCATCAATATTTTTTAGAACTTTGAAACCAATCTTTTTTGCTGCTTCTAAAGAATTTAAATCGGGATCTAAAACACTAATTTCGTGTTTATTTTTTAAACCTTGAGCAATTGAACCACCGATTAGGCCTAAGCCAATTATGGAAATTTTCATAAAAAAGTTTTAACGAGGAACTTCAGTGGCAGCTTTAACTAAACGTCCAACCCATTCCTTCAAAACATCTGCAGTAACACTTCCTGGTGGTAAAGATTCACCTACACGGGCAGAACTAATTTCTGGATTCATTGGGTAAGAACCTAAAACTTTTACAGCAGCACCAATACTGCTCACATCCATAATTGCTGATTGTAAAGTTGGCTCCCCAATATGACCGCGAGCAGAAACTAAAAATGTGTATTCACCAAGCCTTGTTTTTAAAGGCCTTGAACTAATAGCAGTTAAACCAATATCTCTTTTTGCAAAACAGTTCAAGATATCTGATAACAATCCATTTCTATCTGCCACTGGAGTTATCACCAAAGTGGTTTTGTCATGACCAGTAGGAGAAGATAAATTTCTGGAAATCAAAGCCATTCTCGTTTTGCCACCAGCAAAGTCCTCTAATCTTGTTTGCTTTACGAATAATCCAAATGTGTCTGCACCTTTACTTGCAGCAATTGCGCCAAGACCAGCTTCTTTTCTTTCTGCCACTATTCGACAAGCATCAGCTGTAGATGCTGTGAATTCTACTTCTAATTTATTTAATTTAATAAATTCTTTACATTGAGCTGCTGCATGTGGATGAGTTAATATTTTTTTTACTTCAGCATTTTTTGTAGATGATGGTACAGCTAATACAAAAGAAATTGGAACAACAATTTCTTCATTAATAAAACATTGCGCTGATCTAAAAATTAATTCATCAAGTGTGCTTAAAACATCGCCTTCCACTGAATTTTCTAGTGGGACTAAACCTGCATCAGCACTTCCTGATTCAACTGCAAAGACAACATCTGAAACTTCTTTTTCTGCAACTATTTCGCCATTCCATGGCACTGTCATTAAATCGATTGCCGCGTGAGTAAAAGTTCCTGGTGGTCCTAAATAGACCAGTTTTTGATTACTCACAAGGATTATTTATTTCTTAGGTTTATTTTTGATAACTTCAGGATCATTTGGTGTCATACCAAGTTTGGCAGCTCCACCTGGAGATCCTAAGTCTGTAAAGAATGCAGCATTTGATGCTGAGTAATCTTTGTAATTTTCTGGAACATCATCTTCGTAATAGATTGCTTCAACTGGGCACACTGGTTCACATGCTCCGCAATCAACGCATTCATCTGGATGGATGTAGAGCATGCGTTCGCCTTCATAAATGCAGTCAACTGGACACTCTTCTATGCAAGATTTATCTTTCAAGTCAATGCATGGTTCGGCAATTACGTAGGTCACGCAAATACTCCTCTACTAAGTACGTAAGACAAAACTACTTCATCTCTACTATTTGTATATAAAGAGTATCCGAAAGGAACAAATTTTCTACTATGGCTGCAATCGGCAGGTTAAGGATTTCTCCTTCAGATCTTGGGCGACGGGTCAGTGTGCGCCATTTTGATGGATCGAATTTAACTGACACCTTGGGAATTCTTGTTTCATGGACCAATGACTGGCCAAAAGGAATCATACAAATTGAGAAAAAAGATAACAGTATTGAAGAAATAGTTTCTGGAAATATTTTTGCTGCCAAAGTGGTTGAGCCTGAAATTGGAGCTCTGGATCTTGAAAGAGACTCAGAAACTACTTGGGTGGCAAACGAAAAAGAATTCTTAAATGATTGGGCTTTGAGATTTTCTGGAAATAAATCAGCTAGGGCAAATTCATGTCTTCTTGATGGAAGACCTGAAGAGGATGTAGATAAAACTTTTCAAAAAATTATTGAATGGTATAGAAAAAGAAATGCAGTGGCAATTATTCAAAGTCCAAAGCCAGGTGGTTTTGATCAAAGTTTAATAAGAAATAACTTTAAAGAAATTGATGTGGCTTACTACATGATTGGTTCTGCTGAAAAAAATAAAGTATCTGGCGTAATTTTAGAGTCCAATTTAAGTGATAAATGGTTTAAAGCAATTATTGGAAGAGATGAAGAAGTTAGTTCAAGAATTAGCAAAGAATTATTAACTAGTGGCAGTTTTGTCAAATTTGCATCTATTGAAAATGAAGTAGGAGAAATAATTGCTACAGGAAGAATTGCAGCATCTGATAAACAAGCAATGGTAACTACCGTGTGGGTTTTGGAAAAATATAGAAATCAAGGTTTAGCAAAAAAGATAATGAAATCTCTTTCTAATTCTGTAGCAGAAATTGGTCATGAAAAAATCGTGCTTCAAGTGTTGAAATCTAATTTGGTGGCTGTGAAAATGTATGAATCTCTTGGCTATAAAGTGCATCACGAATACGCCTACTATCGTTACTTCAAAAATTTAGAGACAACTGCAGAATGCGTATGCTAAATATTGAATTTCAACTACGCTTAAACTCATGAAACTCTATGACACTCGTTTAAGGCAAGTAGTAGAAATCCAGCCTTTATCCAAGGGTGTTTTAAAAATTTATGCATGCGGCCCTACTGTTTATCGCGATGCTCATGTTGGAAATATGAGAACTTTTTTATTAACAGATTTAATAAAACGACTTGCGCAATATCAGGGTATTAATGTTGAGCTAATCCAAAACATCACAGATGTTGGCCATATGGCAGATGATCAAGGTCTAGGTGGTGTAGATGAAGGACAGCTTGACACAGAAGATCGCTTAATTAACCAAGCAACAAAAGAAGCAAGTGACGCACTATCTATTGCTAGAAAATATGAAAAATCTTTTCATGATGATTTAAAAAGTTTGAATATATTACCTGCAACAAATTATCCAAAAGCTAGTGAATCCATCGAGTTAATGATCGATTTAATCAAAATATTAATTGAAAAGAAACATGCTTATGTTGGTAAAGATGGAAGTGTTTTCTTTGATGCAAGATCGTTTCCAAGCTATGGAGAAATTAGTGGTAATAAATTAGAAGATTTAAAACCAGGGCATCGATTTGAAGGCAAGGAAGATCCTAATAAAAATTTTCATGCCGATTGGGCTTTATGGAAAATAGCTAAAGATTCAAGAACACAACTTACTTGGCAAACTCCTTGGGGAAGAGGTTTTCCTGGATGGCACATTGAATGTTCTGCTATGAGTTTGAAATTTTTAGGAGAACAAATTGACATTCACACAGGTGGAATTGATTT
>JBEAYY010000070.1:0-4726 GCA_041170365.1 Actinomycetota bacterium | reverse complement strand
CTCGTTTGAATGCACTTGGTTATAAAGATCCAGAATCAGCACTTAGACATATTGAAAGTTTGATCACAGGAGTTTCTCGAAAAGCTGTGATTCAAAAAACACTTCTTCCAGTTTTACTGTCCTGGTTTGCAGATGGCCCAGATCCAGATAATGCTCTTTTATCTTTTAGAAGATTAAGCGATGCACTAGGTAGCACTCCTTGGTTTTTAAGACTTTTAAGAGATGAATCAGCAGCAGCAGAACTGATGGCAAAACTTTTATCTTCTAGTAGATATGCCACAGATTTATTAATGAGTGCTCCTGAAGCAGTTTCGATGCTGGGAAATCTTGAGGAATTAAATCCAAGAACAAAAGAGCAGTATGAAACTGAAATGAAATCAGTAATTTCAAGACATGAAACGGCAGAAAATATAGTGGCTGCAGCTAGAGCTTTTAGAAGAAGAGAATTACTAAGAACTGCAACAGCAGATTTATCAAAAAGAATAAATACTGAAGAAGTAGGACTTTCTTTAAGTAATGTTTATGCAGTTGTTATTGAAACAGCTTTACAAAGTGCTATTAAAGATATTGAAAAAGAAAGAAAATCTAAAATTTCAACAAAAATGTGTGTTATTGCTATGGGAAGATTTGGTGGTTTTGAATTAGGTTATGCAAGTGATGCAGATGTCATGTTTGTTCACGAACCATTAAAGGATTCTGATCCTCAAGATACAGAAAAAACAGCATTAGAAATAGCAAATAGAGTCAGAACTTTATTAATGCAACCTTCAACTGATCCTTCTTTAGAAATTGATGCAGATTTAAGACCAGAAGGAAAGAATGGTCCATTAGTTAGAACTCTTGATTCATACATCACTTATTACCAAAAATGGTCTGCTCCGTGGGAAGCCCAAGCTTTACTTAGAGCAATACCTGTTGCTGGTGACTTAGAAGTAGGAAACAAATTAATGATTGCCATAAATCAAATTAGGTATCCAGAAAATGGAGTAAGTGAAGAAAATTTGAGAGAAATGAGAAGAATTAAAGCCCGCATGGAATCAGAAAGATTACCGCGAGGAGCTGATGTAAATATGAATACCAAACTTGGTCGAGGTGGGCTAAGTGATGTGGAATGGGTTGTCCAACTTCTGCAAATGCAACATGGCCACAAAATTAAATCCCTACAAAACACCTCAACACTTGCTACTTTAAAACAATTAGAGAAAGAAAACTTAATAACTACTCAAGATGCTGCAAGTTTAAAAGATGCTTGGATTTTAGCTACTGAAGTTAGAAATGCTCAAATGCTTGCAAAAGCTAAAGCTAGTGATCAAATCCCTACAGATATAAATGAAATTAACGCAATTGCTTATGTGATAAACAAACATTCATCAAGTGAATTTATTGAAGAATATAGAAAAATTACCAGAAGAGCTCGAACTGTGATGGAGAGACTTTTTTACGGCGAGTAATTATCTATTCAACGATTTTAAATATTCGTTATAGTCATCAATTTCTTTAGCAGTAACTCTTTTTGCCTGTTTTTCATCTCGAGAAGCCCATTGATAAACCAAAATTAATAACACAATAATTGTGGGAATTTCGCCAAATCCCCAAGCAATTCCACCACCTAATTGTTGATCAGCTATTGGATTTTCTAACCAATTTGGTTTAATTTCACTGAACCAGCCACCACCTAAACTTGTTTGTGATGAATAAGTAATAAATCCAAATATGCCATGAAAAACAGCTGCCGCAAAAACAATTCCAAGTTTTAAAACATCTGGAATATTTCTTGGGGCAGGATCTTTTCCAATAATTAGCCAGAAAAATAAATAACCTGCTAATACAAAATGAGCGTCCATAAACAAATGTCCAAGATGACTTCTCATCAAAACAGTTAAAAGCGGACTGAAATATAAAGCCCAAGTTCCTGCAGCAAAGATAAAAAATGCGATTATGGGATGACTTGCAATTTTTAAGTAATTTGAATTAATTAAAGCAACAATCCATTCACGTAAATTTCTTAAATCAGGATCACTTGATGGTTTTAAAACTCTTAAAACAAGAGTTAAAGGAGCAGCTAAAGGAAGAAGTATTGGGACCACCATGGCAAGAATCATATGTACAGTCATGTGAGCTGAAAACACTAAAATTGCATATCGACCAAGCATGGTATTTGTTACATAAATTGCAAGAAGTATTCCTAAGCTCCAAAAAATAACTCTTGATAGTGGCCACTTATCTCCACGTTTAATTAGTTTTATGTACCCAACAAGATAAGTAATAAGAGCAATAAGTCCAACAAATAAAGTAAACGGTTCAATACTAAATGTAGTTAAAGCATATGACCATTCAAATTTTTGTGGTTCTGGTAAACCAGTCACAGATTCAATCAAGTTAAAGGCAGCATTTCCTGTTCTTGGAAAAGCAGTTGATGCAAGTGCAACTGAAACTCCAAAAATGAACAACAAAATGGAAACTTCAGTTACTAGTAATTTAGAAATATTTGATTTTATTTTAGTTCTAATTTTTAGCGCAGTGATTAAAGCTAGAGCAAATAAAACGTTTTTAAGAAGAATTATTTGACCATAATTTGAGCTTATTAATTCATTAAAACTATTTAGCCTAGTTGCAGCATTTACAATTCCAGAAATAAATAAACCAATAACTGAAATATTTGCAATATGGCTAAATTTAGTTAAGGCAATTAATTTATTGTCCTTAGAAGTTAATTTATTGAAATAAATTATTCCAATTCCTAAAAGTCCAGAGATCCAAAGACTAGTAAAAATTCCGTGAAAAAATCCTGCTGCTATTGCCCAATTATGGGTTGATATTCCTCCACCATGAGACAACAGTGTTGGTAAAGATAGAGAAATAATGCTTATAAAAGTAACTAATCCAGATTTATCAAGACTTGGTTTTATTAAAAGTAGGAATGAAAAAAGTGCGACTAAGGATACTAAAAGTAAAGCTCTAACATTTGAGACATCCCAACCATAGGTTGAAATTACTTCTAAATTTGCTGCCAAAGAAAGAGGTTGAGATAGCGATTGGGCAAGACTAAAAACAGCGGCAGCAAAACTAATTCCTGAAAGTGCTAAGAAAACATTTTTTGCTGTATGTGAATTTTTGCCTTCAAATTTAGTAAATATTCCATCACTAAATAAAAGTGCAATAGCTGCAATTGCTAAAGCGTAAGTGTATGAAACCAAGATAGGTCTTAACCAATAAACAATTGGTCCAGAATCAGGAATTAACGGAGCAGGACTTTGCCAAATATTAGAAGTTATTAAAAGTGTGAAAATTACCCCAAGAACAGGTATTTTTAAGAAAACTAGATTTGATATTTTCATCTCAAAAGTTAATTTATCTAATGTAGATAATTAATTATTTGCTTTTACTAACTTTACCCACAATTTTCAACCAAATCGCAACTGAATAACCAATAAGCACGCCAAAAAGAATCGTTCCCAACCCAACAGTTCCACCCAAAAGCCAACCAATTGTTAAAACACTAATTTCTATAAATAATCTAACTCTGCCAACTGGAATATCTGTTAATAAATGAATTCTGGTCATAAGTCCATCTCTTGGACCTGGTCCCATATGACATGTTAAATAAAACCCACTTCCTAAACCAACAACAGCAATTCCTAAAAGTATTTGTAAAACTTGCCAGAAACTTGTTGTTGGATGTGGCAAAACATTCAACATAACTTCAATTGAAAGAGAAATTATGATGATGTTTAAAACCGTTCCCAATCCAACTTTTTGTTTTAACGGAATCCAAAGAGATAAAACAAGAACACCTGTTAAAAAAGTTGCCCAACCAATACTTAAACCACTTTGAACAGAAACTCCTTGAGCAAAAACAGTCCAAGGAGAAACTCCCGCACCTGCTGCAATTAAGAAAGCTTCACCTGTACCAAATAGCCATAGTCCTAAAACTAAGAAAAATAAAGTTGAAGGTTTTGCTTTCCAATAACTATTTGATTTCCATGAAGTGTGAGGAATTGTCTTAGAAGGAAACAGCCATTTAGGAATAAATTTTTTCAATTTAAACCAGGAATCATCAAATCAGTTAAGTCTTTTCTTGATCGAGGACTTAATTCTCTTTCTTTCAATTCACTACTCAATTCATCTGGATTAGTTATTTTTCCAACAGCCACTAATACTAGTGGAACAGTAGATTCATCTAAGTTAAATATAGTTTTGATTTTAGATTTACTAAATCCTGCCATTTGATGAGCAAATAGACCTAATGCATGAATTTGAAAAGTAATTGAACTAACCGCTAGACCTGCATCAAATATTTCATCATTAGTCACAGGATTTCCATGAGCAGCAACCAAAATCATGGCACTTGCTTTAGGAGCCCACTCTAAGTTAAATCCAGTTAATGTTGAAACAAATGCCTCAAAGTTTTTATCACCTCTTTTCCCGACTAAGAATTTCCAAGGTTGAGAATTCTTTGAAGAAGGTGCCCAACGAGCTGCTTCTAGTAGGGATAAAACCTCGTCATCATTAATTTGATGATTCTTATCAAAAGATCTTGTGCTCCAGCGATTTTTTATTAACTCATGCACCTTTGCATCTGTGCTGGCTGGTTTATGTGGAATCGACATAAATAGAATTATTCTCTAATGTTTACAAATGCGCGACTTAGGGTTGAAAAAGGAGTAATTAGAACTTTTAATGCTCGTAGAGGTCGAATTAGTCAAAAACAAATAGAAGTTTTAGA
>JBEAYY010000069.1:0-15188 GCA_041170365.1 Actinomycetota bacterium | reverse complement strand
CCTCTGCCATGTAATGCACTAACTGGAATTGGTTCACCAAGACCAAGTGACCAAAGCTCGCCAATCTGATTTTCAGCTTCTGCTCCATCTACTTTATTTGCAACAAGTAATACTGGAGTTTTTGTCTTTCTAATTAACTTGATTACATTTTGATCTTCTTGAGTAATTCCGACTTTAAAATCAAGAACAAAAAGAATTAGATCTGACTCATCTATTGCTTTTTGAACTTGGGTAGATATTTGACTCATCATCTCTGAAGAATCTTGTGTCCAACCTCCGGTATCAATTAAAATAAATTCCTTACCATCCCATTGAGCGTCATAATAGACACGATCTTTTGTTACCCCAGGAATGTCTTGAACAACAGCTTCCCTTCTACCAATAATTCGATTTATTAATGTTGACTTACCAACATTAGGTCTGCCAATCAGTGAAACTCTAGGTCTATTAAGTACCACTTCTTCAAGAATTTGTTCATCGAAGATACTTTGGTAATTGTCTTCTAAATCTTTAATGTCTTGCGAATCATCATTATAATTCGAAAACCATATTTCATCTGTTGATTTGAAGGAATCCTGATTAATTAAATCTTCAGACATTTTGCACTAGTCCTATAAAACTATTTACCGATTCTTCGAAAGTTAGAGAACTAGTGTCTAACTCAATAGAATCATCAGGCTTAATTAATGGGGATATTTCTCGTTTGGAATCTTTCTCATCACGTATTTTTTGATCAATCAACACTTGCTCCAATGACGAGTTAAGTTCTTTCGATCTTCTCAGAGCTCTAATTTCTTCGCTTGCAGTGACATATATCTTTAAGTCAGCATAAGGAATTACAACACTTCCTATGTCTCTTCCTTCGATAACAATACTTTTGCTTGATTCATTAATTAGGTTTCTTTGTTTACCTACTAGAAAGTTTCGAACTTTTCTTAATGACGCATAATATGAGACTTTTTTTGAGATTAATTCTGTTCTGATTATTTTTGAAACATCTTCTCCATTTAATTTAAATTGAACTTCCTCAGGGTTTATTGATACACCAAAATTTATCTCTTTTGTAGAAATAGCATTTTCTATTTCACTTTCATTTTCTATTCCATTGCTAGATAAATAATAGGTAATCATTCGATACATAGCACCGGTGTCTAAAAAATTGAAACCTAATCTTCTTGCTGCTTCTCTGCTGATACTAGATTTGCCAGATCCACTTGGGCCATCAACAGCAATGACCAATTTTTGGCGAGTGGCATTACTCGCGTTCATTATTGAGCCAAATCTTGTCGAAGAACTTCAGCGCCTCTTAAGTAGATGTGTTTTATCTGATTTCTTTCTAATTCGGTATTAACGTGCATAAGGATCCTGACAACTTTTGCAGGAGCATTAGGTACATCAATTTCTTGGGAACAAATCAGTGGCACATCACCAAGACCTAGTTTTCTGGCTGCTGCTGCTGGAAATGAACAATTCAAATCTTTGGTGGAGGTAAAAAAAATGCTTATCAAATCATTATTTTGAATGCCATTTTTCTCAAACAATTCTTGCAGTAATTCAATTACGGCTTCATTCATTTCCTCTGAATTATTTTCTTTAAGCATCGTTGCACCACGAACACCTCTAACTGTCATTGTGCAACCTTTACTAAATTTAAACCAGCCGCCTTGTATAAACTCGCGACTTCTGTGTGACCTAAAACTCTAGTTTTACCAACTTTTAGATCACCTAATTTTATCGGACCGAATTGAACTCTAACCAATTGAATTACTTCATGACCTATAGCTTCTGCTAAACGTCTTATAATTCGATTTCTTCCCTCATGGATACTTATTTCAAGAGCGGTTTCACCTTGACTTGTACCAATAATTTTTACCTTATCTGCTCTGGCAAAACCATCACTTAAATTTATACCTTGCATAAGTTGGTCAATTTCATTTTTTGTCACAAATCCTTTCAATCTTGCTAAGTAAATTTTTGAAACTTCAGATGAAGGATGAGTCAATCCATGTGCCAAATCACCATCATTTGTCATCAACAAAAGACCTTCAGTATCAGCATCTAATCTGCCGACATGAAAAAGACGATCTGGTTTATCAGGCAAATAATCAGAAACGATTGATCGTTTATCTTCCCTTTTCATCGAAGTGACCACTCCCACAGGTTTATTCAAAGCTAAAACTATGAAACCTGAAGTTGCAGCAACTGGTTCTCCATCAACAAGTATTTGGTCGACACCAGGAATAACTCTTTTACCTTGTTCATTTACTTTCTTACCGTTAACAGTCACTCTGCCTTGTGAGATCAAATCTTCGCAAGATCTTCTACTTCCAAGTCCTGCAGCAGCTAAAACTTTTTGAAGTCTTATGCCCTCATCACTATTCATTTAATTTAAAGTTTCATCAATTAAGGCATCTAGTGCTGCCATGTTAGGAAGATAATCAGCAACAGGAGGTAGTTCATCCAAGCTAGCGATACCTAGTCTTTCCAAAAAGTATGGCGTTGTTTTATATAAAATTGCTTGAGAATCTGTTTCAGAACCTGATTCCTCGATTAATCCTCTGTTCAATAAAGTTCTTACAACACCATCAACATTTACACCTCTAATTGCAGCAATTCTTCCTCTTGATACAGGTTGTTTATAAGCAATTACAGCTAAGGTTTCTAATGATGCTTGTGTTAATCTTGCAGTCATTCCATCTTTAAGAAATCTTTCCACAACTTCTGCTGAATTTTCATTTGTATAAAAGCGCCATCCCCCAGCAACTTCTCTTAAAGTAATACCACCATCTCTTTGTTCAAATTCTTTTTGTAATTTCTTTAATTCTTTAACAACTTCAATTTCAGGTGTATTAGTTACTTGAGCAATAGTTAATACTGAAACTGGTTCATCAACTACCAACAAAATGGCTTCAATTGCAGATTTTAAAGATGGAGCTCCTAATGAAACAACTTCATCATTGGGAAAATTTTCAGTCATTATTATTTCCCAAATCTACTACATTGCTTCTATCTTCCATTTCTTGATCAAACTCGTCAGTAACAGAAATATCACCCTCGTTTGAACCAACCCATTTGATGTATAAATCTTTTAAGGGCGCTTCTTGTTCTAAAGTAATTTGTGACTCTCTAAATAACTCAAGAACAGCTAAGAACCTTGCAACAATTACTGGAATTTCAACTCCGGTTATCAACGATCTAAAAGATGTAACTCCCACCTTTCTTAAACGCTCTACAATAATTCCAGCTTGTTCTCTAACACTTACTAAAGGTGCATGTAAATGTGCTAATGAAACACTTGGAATTTTCTTAGCTTCAAGAGCTCTTGCAGCAAGTCGTGCAAGCTCATGTGGTCCTAAACCTAGTAACACTTCTGGTAATAAATTTGCAAATTGAGGTTCTAGTGATACTGATCTTGGAAACCTTCTTGCTTCCAAATTGAAATTATCATTTATCCAAACTGACACTTCTTTGAATGCTTTATATTGCATTAATCGTGCTAGCAATAGATCTCTTGCTTCTAGTCTTGCAATATCTTCTTCATCTTCTACTTCACCAGATGGAAGCAGACGTGCCGTTTTTAAATCTAAAAGTGTTGCAGCGATTACTAAAAATTCAGTAGCTTCATTGAGGTCCCATTCGGAACCTTGACTTTTTATATATTGCAAAAAGTCATCAGTAACTACATGAAGCGCAAGTGCTGTGACTTCTAATTCATGTTTAGCTATAAGACTTAATAAGAGATCAAAAGGGCCTTCAAATTGATTTAATTTAACGCTAAATTGTTTGGTGGTTTTTTCTACCACTTCATTTTCTGTAGTAGATATTGTCATTTGATTTTATGAATGAGCTCTCGAGCTAATCTTTTATATGCTTTTGCTGCTGGCGAAGATGGTGCATATTCAGTAATTGGTGAACCAGCTGCAGTAGTTTCTGGAAATTTAACAGTTCTTGCGATTACGGTTTCAAATACTTTGTCTCCAAAAGCATCTTCAACTCGTTCGAGAACTTCTCTTCCATGCACAGTTCTTGGGTCATACATGGTTGGAAGAATTCCTAAAATTTGTAAATTTGGATTTATTCTTCCTTTGATCTTGTCAATGGTTTGGGTGAGTAATGCAAGTCCTCTTAATGCAAAATATTCTGTTTCAAGTGGCACAATACAACCTTCAGAAGCTGCTAAAGCGTTTACTGTTAGAAGTCCTAATGAAGGTTGACAATCAATAATTATGAAATCATATTCGTTTAGAAGTGGAGATAAAGCACTCTTTAATACCTGCTCTCTACCAACTTCGCTTACAAGTTCAAGTTCAGCAGCAGAAAGTTCAATATTTGAAGGCAGTAAATCTAAACCTTCAACTTTAGTTTTTACTAAAACATCACGCGCAGGTACTTGATCACCTACTAAAACATGTCGCAAAGTTTTTTCTAATTGGTAAACAGGAATTCCTAGTCCAACGGATAGTGCACCTTGTGGATCAAAATCAACAAGTAAAACTTTTCGACCATAACTTGCTAATGCTGCACCTAAATTTATTGTGCTTGTAGTTTTACCGACTCCACCTTTTTGATTAACCATGGAAATAATGTGTGCTGGCCCATGTTGGGATAAAGGTTGAGGAACAGGAAAATCAGAGGCAGTTTTTTGACCTTTAGCGATTCTGGTTCCATCATCTTTAACAGACGGAGTTGCCATGACAAGTCCAACTTTCTGCACAACCGCCCCGGTTGGGCCACAGACTTAAGCCTATGTCAAACGATTAATAAATTCTTTGAATTAGTGAGGTTTTAGTGTCTGGCACGAGGATGAGTTTGAATAAAAGTTTCCCTTAACTTATCAACTGTCACATGCGTATAAATCTGAGTCGTATTAATTGAACTATGACCCAACAATTCCTGCACTACTCTTACATCTGCTCCACCTTCAAGAAGGTGAGTTGCAAAGGCGTGACGCAAGGTGTGAGGTGTTAGATCTTTGATTCCTTGTTCTTGAGCATATTTATTAATAACCGTCCAAATTGATTGTCTGGTAAGACGTTTACCTTTGGAATTAAGTAATAATGCATCAATCTTTTGAAAATTTGGCACATTATTTCTAACTTGAATCACATAAGCTTCTATAGAATTTTTTAGACTTTTACCTAATGGAATTAATCTTTGTTTTGAGCCTTTTCCGAATCTAATTTTTACAATATTTGATTCAAAATCTATATCTTGTAAATCAGTGTTTACCAATTCGCTAATTCTACAACCGGTTCCATATAGAAATTCAAAAATTAATCTATCTCTTATAGATTTTGGACTATCTGGTTTTATGTTTTCAATAAGTGAAATAACTGTAATTATATCAAGTGTCTTTGGTAGAGATATTTTTGTTGATATCGATTCAATATTTGATCCAAAATCATTCTTTATGTGTCCTTCAATATATAGGTATTTAATGAAACTTTTTATGCATGCAGTAATTCTTAAAACTGATTTTTCACTATGAGAAGAACTATAACTTTTGATCACTTTTATACAAGAATCTAAATTTAGATTTTTTAAGTCGTTATTTAATTGTTGAGTTAAGTAATCTAAATCTCTTGAATAGGCTTGAATTGTGTTAGTGGCAAGATTTCGTTCAAGTTCAAGGTGATTCAGAAATTTCTGTTTTACTGAACCTAAATCCATCTCAATTCAATATATTTTCAGGTTTAATATATTCAAGATTGAAAGCATCGGCGACAGCTTTATAAGTTACTTTTCCTTCATGAACATTTAAACCAAGTCTTAGGGATTTATCATCACTTAAAGCTTTTTTCCAACCTTTATTCGCTATCGCTTTTGCATAAGGCATTGTCACATTTGTTAGGGCAAAAGTTGAAGTGTTTGGAACTGAGCCTGGCATGTTTGCTACACAGTAAAAAATTGAATTGTGCACTTTGTAGGTTGGATCAGCGTGCGTGGTTGGTTTTGAATCTTCAAAACATCCGCCTTGATCAATTGCGATATCAACTAAAACTGATCCTGGTTTCATTCTTTTAACTAAATCATTGGTAATAAGTTTTGGAGCTTTAGCACCTGGAACTAAAACAGCACCTATAACAAGATCTGCTTCTAAGACATTTCTCTCAATTTCATAGGCATTTGAAACAAGTGTTTGAACTTTACCTTCAAACAATTCATTTAATTCTTTAAGTCGATCAACATTTAAATCTAAAATCGTTACATTTGCTTCTAATCCAAGTGCAATAGTTGCAGCATGTTGACCAGAAACGCCTCCACCGATAACAACAACGTTACCTTTTCTAACACCAGGGACTCCACCTAAAAGTAATCCTCTGCCACCTTGAAATTTCAATAAGGAATGTGCACCTACTTGTGTTGCTAATCTGCCTGCAACTTCAGACATTGGTGCAAGAAGAGGCAGCGATCCATCTTCTAATTCAACTGTTTCATAAGCAATAGCAGTAGTTTCAGACTTAATAAGTGCATCAGTGCAATCTTTAGATGCGGCAAGATGAAGATAAGTAAATAGGATTTGTCCTTTTTTTAATCTTTCATATTCTTCTTTAATTGGTTCCTTAACCTTCAAGATCATTTCTGCACTTTGCCAAACTTCATCAGCACTGGCTAAAATTTTTGCGCCTGCTTTTTCATATTCTTCATTTGCAATAGCACTACCTAAACCAGCATCTTTTTCAATAATTACTTGATGACCGTTCTTAACAAAATCAACTACTCCACTTGGAGTTATCGCAACACGATATTCATGGTTCTTAATTTCTTTAGGCACACCTATTAACAATTTAATCTCCTACCAAAAATTGCCCAGTTAATTATCTTACGCCTGAATCAATATTTTGAGAAACAGCAGTCAAAATGGCTTCTACTTTTTGTTATTCAAGGCTGCTTTAATCAAACCTTGAAATAACGGATGAGCGTGAGTCGGTCTTGATTTAAATTCTGGATGAGCCTGTGTAGATACATAATAGGGATGAATATTTCTATCAAGTTCTACGAATTCAACTAATTTTTTATCTGGGGAAAGTCCTGAGAATATTAAGCCGTTTTCACTTAATTTATCCCTGTATTCGTTATTAACTTCATATCGATGACGATGTCTTTCTGTTACTACATTCTTGCCATAAACTTCATGGACTATTGAATTTGAAAGAAGATGAGCTTCATAACTTCCTAATCTCATTGATCCGCCCATATCTTTTTTGCCACTTACAACTTCAACTTGATCACTCATAGTTGCAATTACTGGATATGCAGTGTCGGCATCGAATTCAAGAGATGATGCACCAGACATTCCGGCGACATTTCGTGCATATTCAATAACCATGCACTGTAAACCTAAACAAATACCTAAGGTCGGGATTTTATTTAACCGCGCAAATTTTAAAGCCCCTAATTTTCCTTCTATTCCTCTTACTCCAAATCCACCAGGGATTAACATTGCATCTACATCGGATAAAACATCTTTTGCACCATTTTCATCGGCACAATCATCAGATGCAACCCATTTGATTATTACTTTTGCATTATTTGCAAAACCGCCTGCTCTTAAAGCTTCTGAAACAGAAAGATAGGCATCTGGTAAATCAATATATTTTCCAACTAAAGCAACTGTGACTTCATGTTGAGGTTTGTGAACTCTTTCAAGTAATGCATCCCAACTCTTCCAATTAACATCTCTAAATGGCAAGCCAAGACGTCTCACAACAAAAGCGTCTAAACCCTCTCTATGTAAAACTCGAGGAATATCATAAATACTTGGAGCGTCTACTGCCGCAACTACACCTTCTTGATCAACATCGCACATTAAAGATATTTTTTTCTTAATACTTTCAGAAACTAAACGATCAGAGCGTAGAACTATTGCGTCAGGTTGCAATCCTATATTTCTCATAGCTGCAACGCTGTGTTGAGTAGGTTTTGTTTTCTGTTCCCCTGATGGTCCGATATATGGCAATAAACTTACGTGTAAGAAAAAAGTATTTTCTCTGCCTATTTCATGGCGTATTTGTCTTACAGCTTCTAAAAATGGTAGGGATTCAATATCACCAACAGTTCCACCGATTTCAGTTATAACTACATCAACATCAGCACTTGCCATTCCTCTAATTCGACTTTTGATTTCATTTGTTATATGAGGAATAACTTGAACAGTATCTCCTAAATATTCTCCACGTCTTTCTCTTGCGATAACACTTGAATAAACTTGTCCGGTTGTAACATTTGCTGATTTTGATAAATCAACATTTAAAAATCTTTCATAATGTCCCACATCTAAATCAGTTTCACCTCCATCTTCAGTGACAAATACTTCTCCGTGTTGAAATGGATTCATTGTTCCTGGATCAACGTTTAAATACGGATCAAGTTTTTGCATTGTGACTTTTAAACCGCGTGAAACTAATAAATTGCCTAAGGAAGATGCGGTTAGACCTTTTCCTAAAGAGGAGGCGACTCCACCGGTTACGAATATGTGTTTAACACTTCCGGTGTTCATTTATCTCCCGTGTTTAAATTGTTAGAAATCCTAACCCCACGGGATTACAGTTTATAACGAAACACTTCTCGATAAGTCAATGAGTTCTCTAGCGTGTTCTATGGCTGAGGAGGAATCAGATAGACCTGCCATCATTCGAGCAATTTCAGTAAGTCTTTGTTCTTTGTCTAGCAAGACAACATTTGTTTTTGTCACATCAGCCTCTGTAGTTTTTGCAACTTTTAAGTGAGTATCGGCAAAAGCTGCCACTTGAGGTAAATGCGTAACCACAACAACTTGATGTTTTTGTGCCAGTAACTTAAGTCTTTTTCCAACTTCTATTGCTGCTTCTCCACCAATACCTGCGTCAACTTCATCAAAAATCATGGTTCTCTTTTGTGCTTTTTTAGAAAAAATTAATTCAATTGCCAGCATAATCCTAGACATTTCGCCACCACTTGCGATTTTGTTTATAGGTTGAAGTGGCTGACCAGGGTTAGCGCTGAATTCAAACCTAACTTGATCTACTCCAAAAGAATCAAAAGAATAATTTTTGGATTCAATTTCTAAGCCATCGGAAACTTCATTTTGAAAAACAGTGACACTGAACTTTGCCCCAGGCATAGATAACTGAACTAGTTCATTCTCTATTTCCTTTGAAATAATTTTTGAAAACTTAGTCCTATTTTTTGATAATTTTGAAGCAGTCTCCGAAAGATTTAACCTAATTTTACTTATTTGTTCAGTTTTTTCTTTTATCAGTTCTGGAAGATTATTATTTCCATCTAAAATTTCCTGAAATTTATTAATTTTTTCAATAGCGTCTTTTGATGTTGGACCATATTTTATCAATAATTTATTTAATAGAGATCTTCTTGCTTCTAATTGATCGATTACTTCAGGATCTCGATCTAGAGATATTAAGTCTTTGCCGATTTCTTGAGCTAAATCTTTTAGTTCTATTTCATTCTTTACAACTATATCCCGTAAAGTTTCAATTCTTTTACTCTTTGAACTTGCTGAATCGAGAATTTTTCTTAAATTAGACACAAGTGATGTTATAGAACTTTGAGTGGAATCCTCCCCTCCACTCAGTAATTGATCTGCCTGCTTTAAAGTTTCAAAAATATTTTCACTTGAATTTATAAGATTGAGCTTTTCAGTGATCGTTTTCTCTTCATCTAACTGGATATTGGCACTCTTTAATTCTGATAAGGCTTTCTCGATATCTTCTGTATCTTTATTACTTTTATTTTGAGTTTGTATTAATTCATTTAGTTCATTCTCAAACTCTTTCAAAATTCGATAGGATTCCTCATATTTTTTAAGATTTTCTAAATGTTCTGAACCAATATAGGTATCTAAAAGGGCTCTTTGATAAGTGCTTTTATTAAGAGAAGTTTGATCACCTTGACCATGAATTGTAACCAATTCTTGGGTTAAATCTTTTAAAACATTTCCAGAGATACTTCTACTGCCTAGAAATGTTTTTCCTCTTGAGGAATTAGAAATTGATCGACTTATTAAAACTCCCTTATCTTCTAAATCTATTTCTAATTCTTTGATATTTCTCTTTAATTCGTCATTTGTTACTTCGATAAAGGCTTCAACTAAGGCTGTTTCCTCATTAACCCGAATGATTGAGTTATCAACTTTTTCTCCACAGATCATTTCAAAGGAAGATAAGACCATAGTTTTACCAGCTCCAGTTTCACCTGTTAGAACTGTGAAACCGTCAGATAAATCAAGAGAGATATCTTCTATCACACCAATGTTCTTTATTCGAAGATCTTTAATCATTTACGTTTCGAATTTCCACGCCAACCTTCAACGGGTAATTGAAATTTTTTCACTAAAGTTTGGCTAAATGATTTATTTTCCATTCTTGCTAAGTGAACATAATCTTGAGATTTAGTTATTTCAATTCTCATACCTGGAAATAGGTCAAATGATCTTCTGCCATCTGCTGTTAGATGTCCATTTGTGCCATTGGCTGGAATCTCTATAGCGATTTTAGATAGAGGTGAAACAACTAAAGGTTTAGCAAATAAAGCATGAGCACTTATAGGCACTACACATATTGCTTCCACACTTGGCCAAACAACAGGTCCACCTGCACTAAAAGCGTAAGCAGTGGACCCAGTTGGTGTTGCGCAAACTAATCCATCTCCTGATAAGCGTGAAACTGGTTGAGAATCAATTTCCAGAATCACATCAAACATATGTCCTGGTTCAGATTTTTCAATTGAAACATCATTTAGTGCAAAAGTAGAAAAAACTTTATTGTTTTCTTTAAATACAGAAACTTCTAAAGCTAAACGATCTTCTTCTATCCATGAATGGTCAACTATCGATTTGACAACATCTTCCAAATGTTCCAATTCTGCTTCAGCTAAGAAACCAACATGACCAAGGTTTATTCCAAGTATTGGAATATTTCTGCCTCTTGAAACTTCGACTGCTCTCAAAATTGTTCCATCACCACCAAAAACTAAAGCAAGATTTGGTGATGTTTCATTTTTATTATCAAATATTTGAACTTTAACTCCAGCTTTTTCTAATAATTTGCAGTCCTCAAGGGGTGCAAAAATTTCAATCTTTTTATCTTTTAATTGTTGGCAAACTTGAGCGGCAACACTTTCTGCTTCTTGTGAATTATTGTGAATAATTACTAAAACTCTAGGCAAATTACTCACGACTGAGGTCCTTTTGCGATCGCGTCTTCAATTTCTCTATCACTTATTATTCTTCCACCTTTTTTAAGCCAACAAAAATACTCCACATTTCCTTTAGGGCCAGGCAATGCTGAGGCAACTACTCCATTGCATCCAAGTCCCAATTGAGCACCTGAATCTATAACTCTTCTAATTGCTTCTTTTCTTAAAACTGGATCTCTAACAACGCCACCTGCGCCCAGGGAATCTTTTCCAACTTCAAATTGAGGTTTAACCATTAATAAAAAATCTGCGTTTTCTTCAGCATTAGCTATCAATGCTGGTAAAACTTGGGATAAAGAAATAAAAGATAAATCTGCTACAACAATTTTTGGTTCGGGTTGTAAAGATTTTGGGGCAAGATTTCTAATATTTGTTCTTTCCATGACAACAACTTGTGGATGATTTCTAACTTCCCAAGCAAGTTGACCGTATCCAACATCAACACAATAAACTTTTGCCGCTTTTCTTTCTAATAAAACTTGGCTAAATCCACCAGTAGAAGATCCAGCATCTAAACAAACATGACCCTCAACTTTTATTTCATTCCATTCATCTAAGGCACTAATTAACTTATGCGCACCACGTGACACATAATGATCTACTTCAGTTTCAATAACGATGGAAACATCTTGATTAACTCTTCTATCTGGTTTGAGTGCAGGTACATGATCAACTAAAACAGATCCTGACATGATTAACTCGTTGGCAATTTCTCTAGATCTTGCTAGGCCACGCCTAACAAGTTCTTGATCTAATCGATTTAATTTCACTCGGAATTATTGGTTAAAGATTCGTGAAGTCTTCTGTGAACATCTTCAAACACTGAAACATGTTCAATGGCAGGCAAATTACTTAATTCATTTAAGCGATCCATGGCACCATCAACTCTTGTTTCCCCAGTTGGCACGATGGGTTTTAGGTTTCCTAAAGTCAATTCTTCTTGTCTGGTTTCAGACCATTCTTGATTGTCCATGACTACCAACTTACAAGAGAATTGTTATCTAGCAATGCACTCAAGTCTTTTCCCACATAAGTTGGGCCTGTGGATGAGTTGGTGTTCTTGATTTGATTTAAATCTGTTACTCCTGTTAATACACACAAGGACTTAAAGCCTGCTTTAATAGCCCCAGCAATATCGGTATCAAGTCGATCCCCCACAACTAAAGGATTCTTTGAGTTAAATATTTTCGCAGCTTGGAGAAACATAAATGGCTCAGGTTTTCCCATCAAGATCGGACTTTTACCAGTTATTGAAGTGATGAGTGCATTAAATGAACCATTTCCTGGGGCTAATCCTTTTTCTGTAGGAAAAGTGTAGTCGTTATTGGTTGAAATCCATTTGGCACCTTTTGCAATGGCATAACACATTTCCGCTAAATCTTTTTGAGCAATTTCTGCATCAATGCCATTAACCACAATTGCAGGATTTTTATCTGCTCTATTTACAACTTTAAAACCTGACTCTTTTACTGAATCTTTAAGACTTTGACTTCCTACCACTAAAACTAGATCGTTCTTTTCAAAATTGTTTTCTAAATACCAGCAAAGGGTTTGAGAACTTGTCACAATTGAAGAAGGTTTAAAATCTAAATCAAAGTTTTTCATCCATTTTGAGACACTTTTACTTGTTACAGATCCGTTATTGGTAATGACGGCAATATTTATTTTTCTTTTTTGTAACTCCTTTATTGTTTTTACAGCAGAATCGATTGGAGTAGTGCCTAAATAAACCACTCCATCTAAATCAAGAAGGATTGAATCGTATGAGTCAATTATTGGCATTTTTCTAGCATTTCTCTAGCACCTGTTAAGTTTTCCGGATCACAAATCAAAGTTTTTTCAAACCAAACTTTTGCTTCATCAATACGTCCTAAATCTTGCAAAGTTTGTGCATAAACATATCTCATATTAGCGATAGATTCTGAGATTTCATTTGAGTTAAATTCTTTAATTTTTGCCAATGCTAGTCCTGCATCTTTTTGACCTAAATCTTTCCTTGCTCCAACGATGGTGATCATTAGTTCATGAAAATCTGATCGATCCATTTTTTCGATATCTTTTTCATTCAATATTTCGATTGCTTTTTCTGGCTTATTAAGTGCTCTTTCACAATCTGCAATTAATGACAATGTGTCTGGTTTCCCACTAATTCTCCTTGCTGCTTTTAATTCAGATAAGGCATATTTGAAATCTTGACATCGATAGGCTGCAACACCAACTGCTTCTCGAACGATTGCAAGTCGTGAAGCTGCTGCCACGTTTGCAGATTTTGCATAAAGCAAAGCTTTTTCAGGATCAGAGTCAATAAATCTTCCTGCAGCAACTAAATTTTTTGCAACAAATTTAGCTAAACCTTCAGGTAAAGTTCTTAATTCTTGTTTAATATCTCCAGATAATTCAGATCCAGTTATGTCTTCTGGAATTTCTAACTCATCCATGAATCATCCTTTGAAAAAAATTTTAGTGATAAAAATAAAATATCCACCTTAAAAAAGGTGGATATTTTTATATGTCCGGCAACGTCCTACTCTCCCACTCGGTCCCCCGAGAAGTACCATCGGCGCTGAGAGGCTTAGCTTCCAGGTTCGGAATGGAGCTGGGCGTTTCCCTCTCGCCATGATCACCGTAACGCTATTGAGTTTTTCCAACCTTGATCGGTTGTAACTCGAAAATTTCATAGAGGACGCGAGTACTTCCTTTAAAAAGGTAAGTAAAAAATTAGAAAGATTGTGAAAACAAGCCCTCGACCTATTAGTATCGGTCAGCTCCACACATTGCTGTGCTTCCACATCCGACCTATCAACCCAGTCATCTTCTGGGGGTCTTACCAGGTTAACCCTGTGAGAGTTCTTATCTTGAGGTGAGCTTCCCGCTTAGATGCTTTCAGCGGTTATCTCGTCCGAACGTAGCCAACCAGCCATGCTCTTGGCAGAACAACTGGCACACTAGAGGTTCGTCCATCTCGGTCCTCTCGTACTAGAGAAAAGCCACTCTCAATACTCTAACGCCTACGCCGGATATGGACCGAACTGTCTCGCGACGTTCTGAACCCAGCTCACGTACCGCTTTAATAGGCGAACAGCCTAACCCTTGGGACAAACTACCGCCCCAGGATGCGATGAGCCGACATCGAGGTGCCAAACCTCCCCGTCGATGGGAACTCTTGGGGGAGATCAGCCTGTTATCCCTAGAGTAACTTTTATCCGTTGAGTGACGCCCTTTCCACACAGCAGCGTCAGATCACTAAAACCGACTTTCGTCTCTGTTTGACTTGTTTGTCTCACAGTCAAGCTTCCTTATGCTTTTACACTCTTCAATCGATTTCTATACGATTTGAGGAAACCTTTGTACACCTCCGTTACCTTTTAGGAGGTGACCGCCCCAGTCAAACTGCCCACCAAAAACTGTCTTTCATCCGGTTAACGGTATGAGCTAAGATTATAAATTTTAATAGAGTGGTATCTCACATTGTGACTCCACTATTTCCAAAAAAATAGTATCAAAGTCTCCCACCTATTCTGCGCAACTAAAATCAATAATCAATTTTTGGTTACAGTAAAGCTTCATAGGGTCTTACTGTCCAGGCGCAGGTAGTCCGCATCTTCACAGACATTGCTATTTCGCCGAGTCTCTCCTTGAGACAGCTTCCAAGTCATTACGCCATTCGTGCGGGTCGGAACTTACCCGACAAGGAATTTCGCTACCTTAGGACCGTTATAGTTACGGCCGCCGTTCACCGGGGCTTCAGTTAAGAGCTTTGCTTACGCTAACCCTTTTCTTTAACCTTCCGGCACTGGGCAGGCGTCAGCCCCCATACATCATCTTTCAATTTAGCGGAGACCTGTGTTTTTGTTAAACAGTTGCTTGGAACTTGATATTGCAACCTAATTAGGCACTCTTTCTTCCAAAGTTACAGAGTTATTTTGCCGAGTTCCTTAAGGAGAGTTCTCTCGCGCCCCTTAGTATTCTCTACTTCCCTACCTGTGTCGGTT
>JBEAYY010000068.1:0-4993 GCA_041170365.1 Actinomycetota bacterium | reverse complement strand
AAACTCCAGTATTACTTGTTGCAAATAAAGTAGATGGAGCAGAAGCTGAAAATCAGATTGGCGAGCTTTGGTCACTTGGTCTTGGTGAACCAATTCCAGTTAGTGCATTACATGGCAGAGGATCAGGTGAACTATTAGAAAAGATTAAAGAAAACTTACCAAATGAATCTAAATTCAAAGATTCAAAAAAAGGACCTGTAAAAGTTGCAATTATAGGTAAACCTAACGTTGGCAAAAGTAGTCTTTTGAATAAATTATCGAAAACAAATAGATCAATAGTCTCAGAAATTTCTGGAACGACAGTAGATCCAGTTGATGAAATCATAAATTTGAATGGTCAAGACTGGCATTTTATTGACACTGCTGGTATTCGAAAGAGATTCAAGGAATCAAGTGGTTTTGAGTATTATGCAACATTGCGAACTAGTGCAACTTTAGAAAGATCAGAAATAATTCTTTTGATAATAGAGTCTGACCAAGTTATAGCTGATCAAGATAGACGACTGATTAGTCAAGTAATTGATTCTGGAAAAGCTCTGGTTTTGGTGTTCAACAAATGGGATTTGATAGATGAGGATAGACATCTGGAGTTAGAACGAGAAATATCAAGTGATCTACGAAATGTTGCTTGGGCGCCAAGAGTTAATTTGTCAGCTAAAACTGGTTGGCATGTGGACAAAATTAACAAGGCTTTAAAAATTTCCTATCAAGGATGGACCACGCGAATTTCTACGGGAAAATTGAATCAGTTTGTTAAAGAATTTGTTGCAGCAAATCCTCATCCTTTAAGGGGTGGTAAGCAATCAAAAATCCTGTTCGCCACTCAGATTTCTGATAAACCACCTACTTTTGCTCTTTTTACAACAGGAGCTTTGGACTTGACGTATCAAAGACATCTTGAGAGAAAATTGCGTGAACAATTCGGTTTCGAAGGTTCTCCGATACACATTAAAGTTAAAATAAGACAAAGAAAAAGATGATAATTCTCAATTTACCTAATTCAATTACTTTGATAAGAATTGCAGTCACACCAATAATTCTGTATTTAACTTTTACCAATCAATTGGTTCTTGTCTGTATCCTGATATTTATCTCATCTTTTTCCGATTGGTTGGATGGTTACATTGCAAGAAGGTTTAACCAATTTTCAAGACTTGGTGAACTACTAGATCCAATTTCGGACAGAATTTATATTCTGACACTTTTATTTATTGTTTACTATTTAGATGCTTTAAATATCCTCTTAATTGTCATAATAATTTTAAGGGAGATATTCATGACAATTTTAATGGTTTACTTAAAAACCAAAGATATAACCGGTTTACCCGTTCATTATCTTGGAAAAATGGGTGCCTTTAACTTACTAATTGGAATACCAGGACTTATATTTGCTAAAGCATTTCCTAGCCAAGAATTTATTTGGTTGACAATAGGGTGGTCTTTTCTACTTTGGGGAGTTTTTCTCTATCTATTTTCCACAGTAAAATATATTAACCAAGCAAGATCTATACTAAAGAGCCATGGCTAAAGATAATTTTTTTGAAATAGAAGATTCAAAATCAATGAACATATTGAATTTGCTAAATAAAGAGATACAAACAAATGATTATCAAGATTTACCAAAGGGATTTCAAGTATCAAAAGATCCTAAATGGTGGATTTTTACAGTTTTAAGTTTCGCAGGTATTTTTCTTGGTATTGCAATTGCGAATTTTCAAAGACAAGTTCCTTTGATTGAAAAGAGTAAACAAGATTTAAGAAACTCAATTGAAAATAGAGTTTCAAATTTAGCATCACTCAGTGACAGACTTTCAGAGATTAATGATGAGATAAATAATCAAAATATTCAAATTGGAGATGTTTCAAACAGGGGAATACTGAACTTAAATGAAACTGATTTACAAATAGTTTCTGGTGTAAAGTCCATTACTGGTTCAGGCTTCAAGATTGTCATAAATGATGCTCGAAGAACTGATTCATTAGATTTTCAAGAAGTGAATTTAGCCAAAGTTTTTGACTCAGATTTACAACTTATAACTAATGCATTATGGGCAAGTGGTGCTCAAGCTATCTCAGTGAATAATCAAAGGATTACCACAACAACTGCTATTAGATCTGCTGGAGAAGCGATATTGATTAACTATCGACCTTTGTTACCACCGTATGAGATTGTTTTTATTGGCAATGAAGAAGTAAGCAAACAATTGGTTGAAAATCCTGACTTTAAAGATTTCCAATACGTTGTCACTACTTATGGGCTTGAATACAAAATTGAAAAAATAGACAATGTCGAAATACCTGCCATTGGCATTGAGTTACCTGACATCGATGGTATTAGAGTAGGAAACTGATTATGATTCCTGTGATTGGTCTTTTAATAGGTGTAATAGTTGGAATTGTCCTAGATCCAACTGTGCCACTTTGGGTGCAACCATATTTACCTATAGCTGTAATTGCAGCACTTGATGCTGTCTTTGGTGCAATTAGAGCTAATCAAGAGAATAATTTTGATGATCGAATATTCATCACATCATTTTTAAGTAACATCGCTATCGCCGCACTTATAGTTTTCTTAGGAGATCAGCTTGGTGTTGGTTCTCAGCTTTCAACAGGTGTAGTAGTCGTACTAGCTATGCGAATATTTGCTAACGCTGCTGCTATTCGTCGAAATATTTTTAATCGATAATGGCAAAGAGAAAATCTAAAACAAAAAAAAGAAATTATCAAAAATACTATTTAATATTTATTACCGTTTTTTTTGGTTTACTAATTACTTGGTCAATAAGACAAAATGATGAACCTGAAGTGTTATCTTCTGCAAGAGAAGATGAGTTAGTCCTTATTCTTGATGACTTAGTAAAACAAACTAACAACTTGGAACAAGAATTAGTTAAACAACGACAAGTTTTAGATTCGCTAAGGAACGGGTCAAGTGAGGAAGCAAAAATTGCTGCTCAAAGAAGACTTGACCAATTGATTGTTCTTTCAGGAAGTGCACCGGTTAGTGGACCAGGTATTCAAATTCGAATTACAGGTGACTTGTACTCCGTCAGCGCCTTCACCTTGTTAGACGCAGTTCAAGAATTAAGAGACGCAGGAGCTTTGGCTATTGAAATAAATGGCAATCGGGTTGTAAGTAATACCTACTTTTTAGATGCACCAGATGGAATAAAAATTTCTCTAAAAACTGTCCGTTCACCATATATTGTAAATGTGATTGGTGATCCAGCCACTTTAGAAACAGCTTTAAAAATTCCAGGTGGGATAGTGGAAACTATTCAAACTTCAGATGGGGCAGTAGTAATTAATAAGTCCACCAACGTAGATATAGACTCAGTTGTCAGCCTGAAAAATCCCGAATATGCTGTGTCATAAATAGAGAGGTTTTATGAATACTCCAAATGAGCTTAAGTACACAAAAGAACATGAATGGGTACGACAAGAATCAGATGGTTCAATAACTTTTGGTATTACTGATTTTGCACAATCTGCTTTAGGAGACGTAGTTTTTGCAAGTCTTCCAAAAGTTGGTGCCAAAATAACTGCCGGTCAAACTTGCGGTGAAGTCGAATCAACCAAATCTGTAAGCGATATTTATTCACCTGTTTCTGGAACTGTGTCAGAAGTTAATTCTGTTTTAAATAATTCACCTGAAACCATCAATTCAGATCCATATGGCACAGGATGGATGGTAAGAGTCAGTGATGTTGATCCAAACTCATTAACAGGATTGATGGATGCTGCTTCATATTTAAAAATAACTGAAAACCAATAATCTCTACCTGAGGTTGACCCTTTAGAAGTCTTCACCTAGATTAAGAGGTGGAGGTATGGCTATGAATATGGAAAACACTGGAGCAATTCCAGTTGTTTCTCTGGACACAAGTCCTCTTTCTTCGATAGAAGATGGTCATCTGAGTGGACTAGATGCAAATAGTGCAGCTTTATTAGTCAGATCAGGATCTCAAAAAAATCAAAGATTTATTATTTCTGGAAATAGCGTGAATTTAGGTAGAAGTGATGATTCAAATATTGTTCTAGACGATGTCACTGTTTCAAGAAAACATGCAAAAATAACTAAAGAAAATAATGCTTGGTACATATCGGATGAGAATAGTTTAAATGGAATATATGTAAATTTCATAAGAGTCGATAAAGCAAAATTGATTGCAGGAGATGATGTTCAAATAGGTAAATATCGTTTTACTTTTTTACTACCAGGACAAAAATATAGATGTCTTTAGCAAAAAAATCAGATAATTTATTCACAATTGGTGAGGTTTTGAACCAAGTAAGAGCCGAATTCAATGATATTTCCATATCAAAAATTCGATTTTTAGAAGCAGAAGGATTAATAATTCCTGCCAGAACAAAAAGTGGATACAGAAAATTCTCTCAATCAGATGTTAAAAAACTAGAATATATTCTTCGAATGCAACGAGATCATTATTTACCTTTAAGAGTTATAAAACAGCACATTGAGGCTATGGATAGAGGTTTAAAAGTAAGCAATGAAGAAATTGATAAGCCAAAGGTTCCAAGTAATATCTTAAGTTTCAATGAAAATTCGTCAAGAAGGTCAAACATTAGAGTCACCCGTGAAGAAATTATTGCAAACACTGGTATTAGTGAAACATTTTTGAAAGATGCAGAAGATTTTGGTTTGATTAAAGTACTTGCCGACAATCGACATTTTGACGAATACGCTTTAAGAATCGCACGAGTAATCGCTGCATTATCAGAGTATGGAATTGAACCACGACATCTTAAGAATCTTAAATCTGGAACCGATAGGGAAGTTTCTTTAATTAAACAGATAGTCTCACCTCTTGCCAGATCAAGAAGAACTGATGCAAGCGAACAAGCTCAAGTGATGATGAAGGAGATTGCTAATTTAACTAACCAGCTTCATTCAATCTTGGTCCATCACGATTTAGATAGTGAAATTATCTAAAAATGAGTCAAGAATTTGTGAAAGTATCAGTTGTTGGGG